>NZ_JASJGN010000258.1:0-16145 GCF_033791525.1 Desulfosarcina sp. | reverse complement strand
CACCGAACCGGGAGGATAGCCGGGCCAGTTCGCCGGGTTGGTTGTCCAACTGCACGGCAATGACCGGCATGATGTCGAAAGTGTAGTCATTGCGGGACAGCAGATCGATGGCGGCGTTGGTCTTGCCGTCTTCGGCCAGCAAGCGGATCAGGGCGAATTGAGCCGAATCTTTGCGCATGGAGTTGTAGCTGGCGGCCGAGGCGATGCGCTTGAGGGATTTTCCCCTGGCCTTGAACAGCGCCAGCACATAGGCTGACGCATCCTGGATGGTCAACGCATCGATGTTGATGCCGGCTTCGCCCATGAGCGTGGCCAGCCTGCCCAATTCACCGGGCTCGTTTTTCAGGAACAGGGAGATTTCCGTTCTGACCATGATTGACCTCCTTCTTTTTTTTATGAAGGCGTTCGTTTATCCTTCAAGACGTTGTTGGAGATCACCACCCGCTGGATTTCCGACGTGCCTTCGTAGATGGTGAACACACGGGCGTCCCGGTAGAAACGCTCCACCGGATAGTCGGTGGTAAAACCGTATCCGCCATGCATCTGCAGGGCCTTGGCCGTGACCCGGTTGACCATTTCGGACGCGTACAGTTTGGCCATGGAAGCCTGGAGGGTGAAGCGCTCCTTGCGGTCCTTCATGGCGGCCGCGGACAGGGTGAGTTGCCGGGCCGCCTCGATCTCGGTGGCCATGTCGGCGATGATCCAGCGCAAGCCCTGGAATTTGGAGATCTTCTGACCGAACTGGTCCCGCTGCTTGGCATATTTTACGGCGGCATCGAAGGCTGCCTGGGCCACACCCAGGCTCTGGGCGGCAATGCCGATGCGTCCGCCGTCGAGCCCCTTCATGACGATTTTGAACCCCTCCCCAGTATTTCCCAGCATATCCGATGCCGGCACCCGGCACTCCTCGAAATGCAGGTCGGTGGTGTCCGAGGCGCGCAACCCCATCTTGTCTTCCATGTTGCCAACGATGAGGCCGGGATTGTCCTTGGTGACGATAAAAGCGCTGATGCCTTTATGGCGGGCAGCGGGATCGGTCTTGGCGGTGACGATAACCAGGCCGCAGTTTTTACCGGTGGTGATGAACCGTTTGGTGCCGTTGATGATGTAGTGGTCACCGTCTTTCACCGCCGTGGTCTGTTGGCTCACCGGGTCAGATCCGGCTTCGGGCTCGGTCAGGGCAAAGGCGCCGATATATTTACCCATGGCCAACGCCTTGAGATAATGCTGCTTCTGGTCTTCGCTGCCGTAATTCAGGATGCTTTCGCAGACAATGGAATTGTGCACCGACATGACCACCGCCGTAGAGGCGCAGGAGTAGGCGATTTCGGAAAGGGCCAGGACGTAGCCCACCGTGTCCGAATCCGACCCCTCGTAATCGAAGGGGACCATCATCCCCAGAAGCCCCAGTTCGGCCATCTGCTTCAGGTTCTTAGCGGGAAACGCCTTGGTCTTGTCGCGCTCCGCTGCGGTCTCAGCCACCACCTTGCGGGAGAACTCGCGAACCATGGACTGAATCATCAGTTGTTCATCGGTCAGCTTGAATGACATGGTGTAGTCCCTTTCCTGATGTATCGGGCGAGCGGCAGCAGCGACGGCATGATCTGCGGTTAAACCGACATGCGCCGGTCAACCGGCTTGGTCTGGAGCGCATGTCCACCACCCAATCGGAGCCGCTTCGTTTAAAGCGATCGTCAGGGGTTGTAAATCACGACAATCAGCTCGGCATCTATTTTTCCGGTATTTTTCAAATGGTGCTGAATACCGGAATTGAAATGCAGGGAGTCGCCGGGAACGAGGGCGTTCACGTGTTCTCCGACCACCACATCGATGGTGCCGTCGAGCACATACACGAACTCTTCCCCCTCGTGGTTGTAGCTGACGCCTTCGTGGGTTTTCATTGCATCGATCTTCACCCGAAAGGCCTTGAGATGTTTGTTCTCGGCCCCCGGCGTGAGGGTGGTGTAGGCATAGCTCGACGTCCTTTTGGTGTAGGCCTTGATGCGGTCCTGCATGCGGCCACCGTCTTCCTTGAGCAGATCCCCGGAGTCGATCTCAAGGGCTCGAGAAATCTGAAGCAGAGAACCCACCGGCGGCGTGATTTTCCCGGTTTCGACTTTCTTGAGGAAATCGATGGAAAACCCGGTGTCGTTGGCCAGGGTCTCGTAGGACATTTTTTTGTCGGTCCGCGCCTTTTTGATCTTCTTGCCCACAGGGGTAAGACGAGTGGTTTTTCTGGGGGGCATGGTACCTCCTTGTAAAGAACTTAGGGTTCGAGGATTCAAGGGGTCGACGGGTCAAGTGAAGGTAAACGACGATGAAAAATGGTTTATATGGCGACCCAGGTCCACGGTTCATGCTGTTATCTTTATAACCGCTTTTCCCTCGAATCCCTGAATCCTTGACCCCTTGAACCCTTCCCTTCTAATACTCGTAAAACCCTCTGCCGGTTTTTCGGCCCAGCCAGCCGGCTTCCACATATTTTCTCAGCAGCGGGCAGGGCCGGTACTTGGAATCCTTGAATCCGTTGTAAAGGGTCTCCATAATGGCCAAGCAGGTGTCCAGGCCGATCAGATCCGCCAGGGCCAGCGGTCCCATGGGATGGTTCATGCCCAGCCGCATGACCGTATCGATGTCCTCGCGGGTGCCGACCCCATGGTACAGGGCGAACACCGCCTCATTGATCATGGGCAGCAGGATGCGGTTGGCGATAAAGCCGGGAAAGTCGCTGGCCTGGGCCGGTGTCTTGCCGAATTTCACCGAGAGGTCCCAAGTGGTCTGGAAGGTATCGTCGGAGGTGGCCAGGCCGCGAATGACTTCCACGAGCTTCATCACCGGTACCGGGTTCATGAAGTGCATGCCGACGACCTTGTCCGGGCGGCCGGTCTGGGCTGCGATGCGGCCGATGGGAATGGAGGAGGTGTTGGTGGACAGGATCACACCGGGCCGGCAGATCTCCTCCAGGTCCTTGAAAATCTTAAACTTGAGGGTCTCGTTTTCCGTGGCTGCCTCTACCACGAAATCGGCGTCGGCCATGTCCTTGAGGTCGGCGGTGATCTTGATGCGGCCCATGATCGCATCCTTGTCTTCAGACGAAATTCTGCCCTTGTCCACGTTTTTGCCGAGGATCTTGGTAATATTGGCCAAACCCTTTTCAGCAAATTCAATCTTGATGTCGCTCATGATGACATTGAGGCCGGCGGTAGCTGCCACCTGGGCGATGCCGTTGCCCATCTGACCGGCGCCGATCACGCCAAAGGTGTTGATGTCCATTTTTTCTCCCCTCCCTATGTTGAGTTGTTTAGGCTGAAGGCTTTTAGACCGCTATAAATACGTCGGTTACAAAAATGACGGCGAAGGCAATTAATCACGGAATCTGCCAGCAGTGTCCTTCCAGAAATGGTAGCTTGCAGTTCAGATCAAGGCCGCAGGGTTTTGGAAACCGCAGGCGTAGCAGCGCTACGTCGAGGATAGCGCTGAAGCTTCACTACGTGCTCCTAAACTCGAGAACGCCGAACTGGGCTGCAAGATGCCTTTTATGGGTGGACACTATCTTTTGACGACCATCGCCACCGCCTCCCCACCTCCTAAGCAAAGTGAAGCCAGTCCGGTTTTTTTGTCCCGACGAATCATCTCGTGCAGCAGGGTCACCAGCACCCGGCAGCCGCTGGCGCCGATGGGGTGTCCCAAGGCCACACTGCCGCCGTTGACGTTGGTTTTTTCGGCGGAAAGCCCCAACTCCTTCATCGCGGAGACGGTGGATCCGGAAAAGGCCTCGTTGACCTCGAACAGGTCCACGTCATCGATGCCGATACCTTCCTTCTTCAGGCATTTGGGAATCGCCCATATGGGCGCCACCAGGACGTATTTCATGTCAAGGCCGTATGAGGCCTGGGCGCCGATGGTGGCCATGATCGTGCATCCCAATGCCTCGGCTTTTTCGCGGGACATGACCACTACGGCGGCTGCGCCATCGCTGATAATGGAAGCATTGCCGGCAGTGCCGACACCCTCCTTCTTAAATGCCGACTTCATCCTGGCCAGGTCCTCATAGGAGGTTTCACGGGCGCATTCATCCTTGGCGAAGAGTATGGGTTCGCCTTTGCGCCGGGGAATGGAGACGGGCACGATTTCGGCGTCGAAACGACCGCTGCTGATTGAATCGAGTGTCCGGCGGTAGGATTCGGCAGCGTAGCGGTCCTGGTCTTCCCGGCTGACGTGGTAGCGCTCGGAGCAGAGTTCGTTGGACATGCCCATGTGAAAATCGTTGACGATGTCCCACAGGCCGTCGTGAATCATGGAGTCCTGGAGCTGGCCCGCTCCCATGCGGTAGCCGAAGCGCGCCTTTTCCAGGTAGAAGGGCGCCATGCTCATGTTTTCCATGCCGCCGGCGACAACCACCTCGGCATCGCCCAATTGAATGGCCTGAGCGGCCAGCATGACGGTTTTGAGAGCCGATCCGCACACCTTGTTGATCGTGATGGCTTCTACTTCCCAGGGCATGCCGGCCTTGACCGCGGCCTGCTTGGCCGGGTTCTGGCCGTAGCCACAGGGAAGCACCTGGCCCATGAGCACTTCGTTGACTTCGGTCTTCTCGACACCGGCCCGTTTGACGGCCTCTTGGATGACGATGGCACCCAGGTCCGTGGCGCCGATTCCGGCCAGTGATCCGTTGAAACTGCCCAGCGGCGTTCGCACCGCGCTGACAATGACTGCTTCTTTCATATGAAATCTCCAAAAAAAATTAAGGGTTCAAGGGGTCGAGGGTTCAAGTGAAGGAATGATTCTCAATAGGCCTGCGCCTTGAATCCTTGACCCCTCGACTCCTTGGATCCTTTGTTTACATATTTCGTCGATACTGCCCCCCCACATCATACAGCGCACCGGTGATCTGCCCCAGGCTGCAGCACTTGACCGTTTCCATCAGCTCGGCAAAGATGTTATCACCGTAAAGGGCCACCTTCTGGAGCCGTGCCAGGGCCTCGGCGGTCTGGTCGGCGTTGCGGGTCTGGAAGTCTTTCAGTCGGTTGAGCTGGGATTCCTTTTCCTCGGTGGTGGCCCGGGCCAGATCGATGCAGGAGGCCCCTTCCAACAAATCGGCACCGTCGGCATGGGGATCTCTGAAAGTGTTGACGCCCACGATGGGGTATTCACCCGTGTGCTTTAGCATCTCGTAGTACATGGACTCATCCTGGATCTTGCTGCGCTGGTAGCCGGTTTCCATGGCTCCCAGCACGCCGCCGCGTTCGGTGATCTTGTCGTACTCCATGAGCACGGCTTCTTCCACCAGGTCGGTGAGGTCGTCGACGACGAAGCTGCCCTGGTAGGGGTTCTCATTTTTGGCCAGCCCCCACTCCCGATTGATGATCAGCTGGATGGCCAGGGCGCGGCGCACCGACTCTTCCGTGGGGGTGGTAATGGCCTCGTCGAAGGCATTGGTGTGCAGGCTCTGACAGTTGTCGTAAATGGCGCACAGCGCCTGCAGGGTGGTGCGTATATCATTCAACTGGATATCCTGGCTGTGTAGGCTGCGCCCGGATGTCTGGATGTGATATTTTAGCATCTGGCTGCGCACCGAGGCCCCATACTTCTCCCGCAGGGCCACGGCCCAGATACGGCGGGCAACCCTTCCGATGACCGTGTACTCGGGGTCCATGCCGTTGGAGAAGAAGAAAGAGAGGTTGGGTGCGAAGCTGTCCAGGGACATACCTCGGGACAGGTAGTACTCTAGGTAGGTGAAGCCATTGGCCAGGGTGAAAGCCAACTGGGAAATCGGGTTGGCCCCGGCCTCCGCGATGTGGTAGCCGGAGATGGAGACCGAGTAGAAGTTGCGCACGTCGTTATCGATAAAATACTGCTGGATATCCCCCATCATCTTCAGTGCGAAGTCGATGGAGAAAATGCAGGTGTTCTGGCCCTGGTCCTCCTTCAGGATGTCGGCCTGCACGGTGCCGCGCACATTCTCCAGCACCATGGCCTTGATCCGCTGGTATTCTTCGGTTGACGGCTGCCGTCCATTTTCCTCGGCATATTTGTCCACCTGCTGATCGATTGCCGTATTGAGGAACATGGCCAGCATGATGGGTGCCGGGCCGTTGATGGTCATGGAGACCGAGGTGTTGGGGGCGCACAGCTCGAACCCACCGTAAAGAACTTTCACATCATCCAGGGTGCAGACACTCACCCCGGAGTTGCCCACCTTGCCGTAGATGTCCGGACGGCGGTCCGGATCGCAGCCATACAGGGTCACCGAATCGAAGGCCGTGGAGAGGCGCTTGGCCTCGCTGTTGGACGACAGCAGCTTGAATCGTCGGTTGGTGCGCGCCGGGTCGCCCTCACCGGCAAACATGCGCGTGGGATCTTCACCCATCCGCTTCATGGGAAACACCCCGGCGGTGAAGGGAAAGTAACCGGGCAGGTTTTCGCGCCGCAGCCAGCTGAAGATTTCACCGGGATCCGTAAAGCGCGGCAGGGAGATCTTGGGGATCTTCTGGTGGGAAAGCGATTCGCTGTAAAGGGGCACACGGATCTCCCGGCCGCGGACCGTGTAAACCAGTTCATCACCGGAATAGGCCGCCTGGGTTGCCTCCCATTCCCCGACCAGCTTTTCCGTCTCGCCGTTCAGCGCCTCGCGGGCGTTGGCGATTTCACGTTTGAGACGATCCACCAGGACGGGCGTGTCACCATCGAGGCAGTCATCGGCAAGGGCCGCGGCCGTCTCCTCCAGATGCCACACCCGCCGCATGGCCTCGGCCTGGCTTTGAGTTTCGCGGTGGTAGCTTCTGACGGTTTCGGCAATTTCCGCCAGGTAACGGGTGCGCTCCGGCGGGATGATGATGGTCTTGGAGGTGGATTGCTTGGTGTCAGGCCGCGGCAGACTCGACTCGAAGGCCACGCCGGTCTTCTCCCGGATGCCGTCCAGCAGGGCGTGGTACAGGGCGGTGACGCCGTCGTCATTGAATTTGGAGGCAATGGTGCCGAACACCGGCATGTCGTCTGGCAGCCGGTCGAAGACATTGCGGTTGCGCTGCACCTGCTTGCGCACGTCTCGCACCGCGTCCTCACCGCCGCGCTTTTCGAACTTGTTGACCACGACGATGTCGGCAAAATCCAGCATGTCGATCTTCTCAAGCTGGGAGGCGGCGCCGAAATCGCTGGTCATGACGTACATGGACAGGTCTACCAGGTCGATGATGTGGGAATCACCCTGGCCAATGCCGGCGGTTTCGGCGATGACCAGATCGTATCCGGCCGCCTTGACCACATCCAGCACTTCTTCCAGGGCATCGGGAATTTCCGTGTGTGAACGCCGCGTGGCGATGGAACGCATGTAGATCCGCGGGTTGTTGATGGCATTCATGCGGATGCGGTCGCCCAGCAGGGCGCCGCCGGTCTTTCTGCGGGACGGGTCGGCACTGATTATGGCGATGCGGATCTCTTTCAGGTCATGAAGCATACGCAGGATCAGCTCGTCGGTGAGAGAGGACTTGCCTGCGCCGCCGGTGCCGGTGATGCCGATCACCGGCACTTTGCGGTCGCCGATCCTGGTTTTGAGTTCCTGGCGGAACTTGGCCAGATGGCCGTTTTCCTTGGCTTTGGCCTGCTCCAGGGCCGTGATCAGGTTGGCCGTGAGCAGCTTGTTGTCTTCGTCTATACCGGACAGGTCCAGGTCCCCGGCATCGGCACGGGAGTAGTCCATGAGCTGGACCATGTGGTTGATGATCCCCTGGAGTCCCATGCTGGTGCCGTCTTCCGGCGTGTAGATTTTGGCCACCCCGTAGGCTTCCAGCTCCTTGATCTCTTCGGGAACGATGACCCCGCCGCCGCCGCCGAACACCTTGATGTGGTCGGCGCCGCCTTCTTTGAGCAGATCCACCATGTATCGGAAAAACTCCAAGTGGCCGCCCTGGTAGCTTGAAATGGCGATGCCCTGGGCGTCCTCTTGGATGGCGGCGTCAACGATTTCCTTCACCGATCGGTTGTGGCCCAGATGGATCACCTCAACGCCGGTGCTCTGAAGAATGCGTCTGAAAATATTGATCGAGGCATCGTGGCCGTCGAAAAGGGATGTCGCCGTAACGACCCGGACGTTGTTTATAGGCTGGTATACCTGGATGTCATCCTTCATGGGTCCTCCTGTAAATATTTAGCGCTTGTCCATATTGGTCGGGCACCATCAGTGCTCATCCAGAAATGGTGGATTTTGGTTCAGGTCAAGGCCGCAGGGAATTTGAAACCGCAGGCATAGCTGCGCTACGTTGAGGATAGCGCTGAAGCTTCACTACGTGCTCGAATAAGCGAGAACGCTGACCTGAGCCAAAGGACGCTATTTCTGGATGGGTATTCATTTAAGCTTGCCGATCAACGCACTGGCGATGGTGTTCTTCTGGATCTCCTTGGTGCCCTCGTAGATTTCGGTGATCTTGGCATCGCGGTAAAACCGCTCCACTTCGTACTCGGTCATGTAACCGTATCCGCCAAGCAGCTGGATGGCCTCGTCGGCCACTTCCACGGCGGTACGGGCCGCGTACATCTTGGCCATGGAGGTGAGTTTCGGGTCGATGCGGCCCTGGTCGAAGTTCCAGGCGGCCTTATAAGTAATCAGGCGAGCCAGCTCGATCTTGGTGGCCATGTCGGCCAGTTTGTGCTGGGTGACCTGGAACTGGGCGATTTTCTTACCGAACTGCTCACGCTGCTTGACGTAGGCCAGGGCCCGGTCAAAGGCACCCTGGGCGATGCCCAGCGCCTGGGCAGCTACCTGGATGCGGCTCTCATCGAAAAAGTGCAGCACGTGGTAAAAGCCCTTGTTCTCCTCGCCGATGAGGTTGGTCAGGGGCACGCGTACGTCCTTTAATATCACTTCGGTGGTGGCCATCATGCGGATGCCCATCTTTTCACCCACGTCGGCGGTGGAGAGACCGGGCCGATCCGCTTCCACCAGGATCAGGCTTTGACCGCGGTAGCCGGGTTTGGCGTCGAGGTCGGTCTGGCACAGTACACTGTAAAATCCGGCCAGCCCCCCATTGGTGATGAAGGTCTTGCCGCCGTTGACCACCCAGTCGTTGCCGTCCTTGACAGCGGTGGTGTTCATGAAGGTGATGTCCGAACCGTGGTCCGGTTCGGTGAAGGCACCGGCGGAAAGCATCTCGCCTTCGGCCACGGCGGGCAGGTACTTTTCTTTTTGTTCATCTGTTCCGTAGTGCATAATCAGTTCCGAAGCAAACGGGGCCAGGGCGACGGCGCTGCCGATGGTGGAGTCGCCGCGGCACAGCTCTTCGATTACCAGGATGTCCTCCAGCGAACCGAGTCCCTGGCCTGAATATTTCTCCGGGAAATGAACCCCGAGCAGCCCCAAATCGCAGGCTTTTTTCCATATTTTTCGGGGAAATTCATGCTTTTTTTCCAACTCGTAGGCCAACTCCTTGTCAAACTCGCCCTTGACGAAATCCCTGACCGCTTTTTGGATGTCCTTCTGGGTTTTATTGAGCTCAAATTCCATTCCATCCCTCCTGCATTAATAAAAGGTAACTGTTCACGGTTGTCGGTTCACAGTTCACGGTTTTTCAATCAACTATGCAACGATTGAAATATTTAGGATATTGGTTTCAACTCTTGAATTAATTTTTTCACATCTAAAGAAGATGCCATAACTATCCTCTACCTTCTGTTTTTTAACCGTGAACCGATAACTGTAAACCGTAGATGATTACACTAAAAGCAAAGGTAATCGCCCATAGCGCTTATGATGCATTCTCCCGACACATGCCCAGGATGCTGCGGGTCTGGAAATTGATATACTCGTCGATACCGTAATGGTTGGCCAGGAACCAGCGCCGGAACGTCCACATGTGTCCCAGCACCGAGATGTTATGGGCCACCAGGTCCAACCGGCGCGGGGATATGCGCGGCAGGTCGCCAGACTGCATCAGTTTTGCCAGCACGCCGGTGAAGATGCCGGTGATGCGAATTTCGTTTTCCAGGACCACCCGCTGCCATTTGCCGGGAAGGGACTGGGTCTCCTGGTAGATCAGCAGTATATGGTCGTTCATACGATGGCAGACCATAAAATATTCGCGAATTACCTCGGCCATTGGGTCCTTGCCCTTTTCGGCCCGTTTCAGTGCTTCGGCAACCCCGCGTTCGATTTCCGCATGGATGGCATCGCAAACCAGGTAGAGCACGTCCTCCTTGGTCGCAATGTATTCGTAGAGCGAGCCGATGGAGATACCCGCCGCCTGGGCGATCTGGCGAGTGGTGGTCTTGTGGAACCCGTTTTCGATGAACAGATTCACCGCCGCATCCACGATCTGCCGCCGGCGTTGTGTCACCAATGCCTGGTTTTTGACCTGGGTCGGGATTCCGTTATTTTCGTGTTTTTTCTGAATCATATTCAACATCTTGAAAAAACAATACAATTTATGCTTATAATCAAGAATCCGAGCGAACGCTCAGTCACATTTTTTGTTTTTAGTTCAGACCGGTCGGTTCTGTCAACAAAAAATGTCTAATGGGTTGGCGCAAATTTCAGCATATTCTTCGGGAACGGATACCGTCGCGTTAGGTTGCCGGCGGCGGTTAAACTCGGCTCTCAGGTGCTGTTCGGCAGATTTTGCATGCATACTTTCTAACAGTCTGTGCAGATTTATTGACGGTTTCGGATTTTATTACCTGGCGGAACAAACCTAACCTTTCGTAATTATTAACTATTTATAAAACTTTCCCTATGGGCGCGGTTTGTGCTTTCTAATTGCTCAATGCGATTCATTGCACAAAGGCATGGCCTGGTGTCGGCCTGGATCCCAAGATTGCGCGGGTCTCAATGAACAGCGGCGTGGCGCGATCGTCAATCCCAATGGGAAAGGATACATTCTGCAGATGCGGAAAGTTTTCAACCCGTATAATATCGTAATTTTTTATCTGGTCTGGGTGTTGATCGGCTCAGGTCTTCCTGCAGGTCGCTCCGAGGCAAGCGCCAACCGCCCGCCGGAATCGCCATGCCCTTCCAATCTCGAAAAGAATCGAGGCGGTGAGGAAAATCACGAATCCTCCGCCGTTGTTATTGTCACCGAATCAATCGGGACTGCGTGGCCGCTCGCCTGCGGTTATCTGGTCACCAATAACCACGTAGTTTCGGATGCTGAATCCATCACGTTGATCGATCAGACCGGCAGGAGCTTTATTGCCTGGCCGGTCCTACTGGACGAATTGCATGACATCGCTTTTCTGGAAGTGGCCGATGCGCAGGATCTGCCACCGGCCCTCCCGCTAGCCGATTCCCGGTCGAAGCTGGATACACGCGTGTTTACCGTCGGATTTCCCACTGAACAAATGCCAACCCGGAAACCCAAGCGGTCCCAAGGCAAAATTTGCGGATTAAGCGGCACGGGCGAGGATGATGCCAGTTACCGCACCACTGTTTCTGTTCGACACGGCAACAGCGGCGGGCCCCTGATGAATTTGACCGGGGAAGTGGTCGGTGTCGTCAGATCAATGCTAGCCTACCAGGATACAGCGTCCGATCAAACGCATATTCTAAAAAACGCGAGCTGCGCGGTAAAGGCCGATACCGTAAAAGCGCTTCTGGAATTTCTGCCGGAGAAAAGCCGGACCATTCGAACCCTCGCCAAACCGAGCGGCAGCAAGGAGGTGCTTTACCATGCAGTAGAGCACTCGGTCTTGCAGGTTGTCGCCAGGCGCTACGAAAAAGCACTCGCCGAATGATTACGCTGTCTCACGTATTCGACCATTAGTCGGCATTCCTTCCGATATACACCGGGAAATGATTCCAGGGTTGCCTTTTCTCGCCTTTCCAACCCCTCTATGCAGGTGCCCGTCGGATAATCCGTCGACTTTCCCCACCGTGCCGTGTGCGCCATATGACCAATTACCTGCGGCAAATCCCACGGTCAGCCGAGAGGTTTGAGGCGGTTCCATTTCCTTTCAATAATATTTTACCTCGTTATTTCAAAAGCTTTAATCAATACTTCCCTTAAACCGTCAATGTTGGCAAACCTGTTGCTTAGGTACGGGGAAGGTCATTGAAAGTGCCTTACCCATCAACACCTAACGAAACCTTCTGGAGGTGGATATGAAACCAAATGCGTATAGAATTTTTACTGTCTTGCTTCTCGCTACATTTTCCTTCTGGGTCGGCTGTTCCCATAACACCCCGCCCGAACTGAGCAGTTTGCAAAAGGAATTGAGCGAAAAAGATAACGAGATCCGCCAGTTGGCCAGCGAAAACACAAATAATGAGAATCAGATCAGCCTGCTGGCCAAAGAAAACAGCGAAAAAGACCGTCAATTGAAGGAATTTGAAACGAAGCTTGACCAGCAGGTGAAAAATGCGGCCATGCAGGATCAATCTTCCCCCGATGCGTCCCTCTATCCTCCCCAGGCCAATCCGGGCGAGTGTTTTGCAAGGGTTTTAGTACCACCCACCTATGCGAGTACGTCCGAACGGGTGCTGACACGCAGTGCCTCTGAGCGGTTGGAGATCATCCCGGCCCGGTATGAATCGGTGGAGGAAAAGGTAATGGTCAAGGACGCTTCGGAACGCATCGAGGTGACTCCCGCCAAGTACGGATGGGTGGAGGAAAAGTTCCTTGTCAAAGCAGCTTCGAGCCGGTTGGAAGAGATTCCTGCCAAGTACGAGCGGGTGGAGGAAAAGGTGCTCGCAAAGGAAGCCCACGTCGTGTGGAAAAAAGGACGGGGACCGATTGAAAAGGTCGACAACACGACCGGAGAAATCATGTGCCTCATCGAGGTACCCGCATCCTACAGGACAGTGAAAAAAACGGTCATGGTCAAGGCCCCCGGAACCCGCGAGATTGAGATCCCAGCCGAATACAAGACCGTCAAGAAACGGGTGGTGCTCGAGCCGGCCCAGAAACGAACCATCAGCATTCCGGCCGAGTACGAGATGGTCAAGGTCCGCAAAATGACCGCGCCTCCACAGGAGCAAAGAACCCCGGTGGCGGAAGAATACCAGACCGTGAAAAAAACCGTGAAAACGGACGACGGTCGCATGGAGTGGCGTCGCATCATGTGTGAGACCAATGTGACAAACGATGTCGTCAGCCGTATTCAAACGAAACTTCAACAAGCCGGATATGAACCTGGACCGATCGACGGTATGCTGGGCCCGCAAACCGGTGCCGCCGTCAAGTCATATCAGCGAAAAAACCGACTGGCGGAAGGCGGCCTGACTTACGAAACCGTCAAGAAGCTGGGAGTATCGATGTAATCGATTGGCAGCTTCAACCCCCCCCGGATGGGGTTTTGATTTAAACCAGCACCCTGCCCCGCTGACCAAAGCGGGGTAGGGTATTCTTAATAAAACGGATAACCAAACGATCAAGGAGATGGATTTATGGGTATGATACAAGAATTCAAGACCTTTGCAATGCGAGGCAATGTTGTCGACATGGCTGTAGGTATCATCATAGGAGGAGCGTTCGGGAAGATCGTATCTTCATTTGTTGCCGATGTCATTATGCCCCCGATTGGGATT
The DNA here is from genome assembly GCF_033791525.1 of Desulfosarcina sp. GTDB lineage: Bacteria > Desulfobacterota > Desulfobacteria > Desulfobacterales > Desulfosarcinaceae > Desulfosarcina. The sequence continues at coordinate 2,632 of NZ_JASJGN010000258.1, read as the reverse complement.
CTCATCGGTGGTGTTGATTTCTCAAACCTTGCGATCGTCCTTAAAGAAGCAGTGGGCGACGTCGCTGCGGTCACAATCAATTACGGTGCATTCATTCAAACTGTTCTTGATTTCATAATCATCGCCTTTGCGATTTTCATGGCAATCAAAGCAATGAATTCACTGAAGAAAGAAAAGGAAGAAACGCCAGAAGAACCTCCGGCACCTTCAAAAGAAGAAACCTTGCTAACGGAGATACGGGACGTTCTTCAACAGAAATAGTTGAATCCAGCAGCGCCGGCCAACCCGTGTTGGGGGCGCGGAGACCAGTTGCGGTATTCAGGCAATATCGTAGACCGCGCCCCTCACACCTCAAACCCTAATTGGAAACCAAAAGGAAATAATAACAATTGGTGAAAGGCCTTGACGATCTTTCCCGAGCAGATACTTTGTTTCAGGTGTATCCTTCTGGACGATACTTTTCATCATGAGCATGTCCCCCCCTTTGCCGGCGGCACAATTCACAGGGCCGGCCCACAGAATGACCTCATGCACCAAACGCATCCAGATAATTTTTCCGAGTGTTTCGCTGAGATAACGCACCCGCCGCACTTGACAAAATGTAACAGTTGATACATTTTTTAGGTAACAATTGATATGGAGGCCGGTGTGGTGTCCCAACAAAGTAAAAAATGGCTGCTGTTGATTCACCAGATCCCCCCCAAGCCAAACGCGCTCAGGGTTAAAATCTGGCGTCGGTTGCAGCAGGTGGGGGCCGTTGCCATCAAACAGTCGGTTTACGTCATGCCCTTTTCAGAGCAGTCACAGGAGGATTTGAGCTGGACGCTCAAGGAGATCGTTGCCGGCGGAGGTGACGGATCGATCGGCGACGTGCGCTTTGTTGAGGGGCTGACCGATGGACAGATCATTGCTCTGTTTCAGACGGCACGCAAGTCGGATTATCAAAAGATCATCCAGGATGCGAACCTTCTGCTCACGGACTGGTCAACCGGAGAGGTCGATCCCCAGGACCCGGCGGTGAAGGGACCGGGTCAAGTATCGAAGCTGCAGCGTCGTTTTAATGAGGTGGCGGCCATTGATTTTTTCCAAGCCCCGGAGCGGGGGACGGCTGAAATTTTAATCCAGGACCTGACTGCACGCCTGTCCGGGCAGGGATCCAATGGCGGTGCCGCCATGCACACGCTCGACGGACTGCGAGGGAAAACCTGGGTGACGCGTAAAAACCTTTTTGTGGACCGTATCGCCTGCGGTTGGCTGATCCGGCGTTTTGTGGACAAGTCAGCTGTTTTCAAATTCGTCGATGCAGAACCGTATACCCCCAAGCCGGACCACATCCGCTTCGATATGTTCGACGGCGAGTACACCCACGAGGGAGATCGATGCACGTTTGAGGTGATGATCCAGCGCTTTGGTCTCCAGGATCGGGGGCTTGTCCCTTTGGCCGAAGTGATTCACGACATCGACCTGAAGGACACCAGATACGATCGAGTCGAAACGGCCGGGCTTAACGCCCTGCTGACAGGCCTGGCCGCATCCCAACCGGATGATGACAAGCGCATGACACTGGGGTTGCCGATCATTGAAAACATGTACGCCTATTTCCAGAGGCAAAAGGGGAAATAGGCATCCTGGAACGGAGAATCCGCATATGAACAATCGTTAACAATCAAAGGAGATATTCCATTGAAATGGATAACCCGATCCCATGTCCATGTCGACCGTGTGGCCTGCCCCTGGCTGATCACCCGGTTTATCGATTCGGATGCCGAGTTTCTGTTCGCCCCCAAGAGCAAGGTGATGGAAATCGCCGAAAAGACCGGTGCGATTCCCTTCGACACGCCCGGGGCCCAATTGCATCATCGCGAGGCGCAGTGCACCTTCGATGCCATCATCAAGGATTACGAATTGACTGATCCGGCGCTGTTGCGCATGGCCAAAATCATCAACGCCGCCGACACCGATCGTCTGGATGCCGACCCATTGGCTGCCGGCTTCGAAGCCATTGCCGTGGGCTACAGCCTGCGCTACCCGGACGACCTGCAAAACATTGCGGGGCAGTTCGAGGTCTACGACGCGCTGTATGCCTGGTGCCGATTGGATGTGGCCAGGAACGACTCGTAAAGGAAACCCATCATGGCCATTGGTGAACGCATAACGGGCAGGGCAGCCGGAATCTCCGGTTTTCTCGCCCTGCAGCGCAGCACCGTCGGCGTGCTGGCCATGGTGGTATTGGTGGGCATGGGCGAGCGCATGGCCGAGCGCTTTCTGCCCATTTACATGCTTGCCCTGGGAGGTGGCGTGCTGGCCATCGGTCTCCTTCAGGCCATGGACAACCTGCTTTCGGCCCTCTACTCATTTCCCGGCGGCTACCTGTCCGACCGCCTGGGCACCAAGCGGTCGCTGCTGATTTTCAACCTGGTGGCCATGGCCGGGTTTGCTCTGGTGATGATGGTCCCGACCTGGCAGGCGGTGCTGGTCGGAGCAGTGCTTTTTATCTCATGGTCGGCCATATCACTGCCGGCCACCATGAGTCTGATGTACAAAGTCCTGCCCACCCATAAACGCACCATGGGGGTAACCATGCATTCGCTGGTGCGGCGTATCCCCATGGCGCTGGGCCCCCTGCTCGGCG
>NZ_JASJGN010000257.1:0-4963 GCF_033791525.1 Desulfosarcina sp. | reverse complement strand
CGATCCCTGGGACCAGTACCGGCTGGGAAATCCCCCGGCCTTGTTGAGGATATCCACCATCATGGGCGTACCGTTATTGCGGTAGGCCTGGGTGACGGGGTGGTCCTTGTAGAGCGCTAATTTCTCCTTGGCATAGGCTTTGAGACCTTGCGGATCGGCAAAAGGGCGCTTTTGGCCGCCGTGAAAAACGACGGCCTTGATCTTTTTGGAACCGAATACCGCCCCCATTCCCGTGCGGCCGCAGACTCGCCATCCGTCATTTTTAACAACGGCGAAACGGACACAGTTTTCGCCTGCCGGGCCGATCACCATAATGCCCGGCGACTTTGCGGCCACCCGCTTGCGCACGGCAGCCTCGGTCTCGAAGGTATCCAGCCCCCACAGATCGTCCGCCTCATGGAAAAAGACACCCTGATCAGTGATCTCCAGCCACAGCGGACGCTCCGACGCTCCGTGGATGATAAAGGCATCGAAACCGGCCCGACTCATGGCGATGGCCGCACTGCCGCCGGCATAAGATTCGCTGTAAAGGCCGGTCAGCGGGGATTTGGCGAACATACCATGGCGACATGACCCGTGGATCGGGCTGTCCGTGGCCGGTCCCAGGGCAAACACCAGGTGGCTGTAGGGAGAAAAGGGATCCACACCGATTGGATTTCGATCCAGCAGCAGCTGGGTTCCCAGCCCCTTGCCGCCCATGCAGGCGCTGAGCAATGCGTCGCTCAGCGCCTCTGTCTGGGAGGATCGGTTGCTCACATCGACGGTCAGTGCCTGTTGAAAATAACCATGCATTGTTTTAATTCCTTTTGCAACTGTCTAAAAAGTATATATTTTTGTAATTGGAATGTCCTTTATCTAAGATCATCAGGTTTGGAATTTTAGATTTTCGGTCATTGTGATTTATTTGTCATTTGTTATTTTGGCTATTGTAATTTTGTTTTTTGACCATGATACGAATCCTGAAATCAGATAAGCGAGACCTCTTCTAAACTTTCCTCGAGTATCGCCAGCCCCTTATCCAGCTGTTCATCGGTGATGACCAGCGGCATCAGGGTGCGGATGACATTGCCGAAATTACCGCAGGAAAGCAATACCAACCCCTTTTCAAAACAGCGGCTGACCAGTGCCTTGGCTTTATCGGTGGCCGGCTGCTTGGATTCACGGTCCTCCACCAGTTCCATGGCCAGCATGGGGCCTTTGCCGCGCACCTCGCCGATAATCTCATAGCGCTCCTGCATGGCCGTGAAACGTGCCAGCAGGGTATCGCCCAACTGAACCGATTGCTGGAGCAGTCCGTCTTCGAACAGGATCTCCAATACGGCGAGCGCCGCCCGGCAGGACACGGGATTGCCGCTGTATGTGCCACCCAAGCCGCCCACATGGGAAGCGTTCATCATGTCGGCGCGACCGATCACCGCCGACAGGGGCATGCCGCCGGCAAAGCTTTTAGCAAGGGTAATGATATCGGGGGTCACGCCCCAATGGTCGATGGCAAAGAACTTTCCGGTTCTACCGGCACCGCTTTGAACCTCATCGACGATCAAGGCGATACCGTACTTCTCGCAGATGGCTTTCAGTTTCGGGAAATACTCGGGGGGCGGCGTAATAAAACCGCCCTCTCCCTGGATGGGTTCGGCGATCACGGCCGCCGTCTGTTCTGCAGCCACATGATTGATGAAGAATTCTTCGAGGTGGTCGGCACAGGCGGTTCCGCAGGAGGGGTAGGTCAATCCGAAGGGACACCGGTAACAGTAGGCAAAAGGCATCCGGTAGACTTCCGGCGCATAAGGTCCGTATCCGAATTTGTATGGCTTGACCTTGCTGGTCAGGGTCATGGTCAAAAGCGTTCGGCCGTGAAAGGCGTTTTCAAAACAGATAACCGCCGGTCTTTTGGTGGCGTAACGCGCCACCTTGACTGCGTTTTCCACCGCTTCGGCACCGCTGTTGGCAAACAGGGTCATCTTGGCGAAATCCCCGGGTGCCAGATGGTTGAGCCGCTCGGCCAGCTCCACATAGGGTTCGTACATGGCCACGTGAAAGCAGGTGTGGATGAATTTGCCGGCCTGATCCCGGATGGCTGCCACCACCTTGGGATGGCAGTGCCCCACATTGTTCACCCCGATACCGCCGGCAAAATCGATCAGCTCGCGGCCGTCCACGTCCACCATGACAGCTCCATGGGCTTCTTTGATAAATGCGCTGGTGATATTAAAGGGGCCCTGGGGGACATGCTGATTGCGTTTTTCGAGCAGTTCATGATTTCGGCCTGGCATAGGTCAACTCCTTTGTTGAATAGTGGATATAATCAATTCGCATACCAGTGCATGTTGATAGATCTTCGAAGGGCTCCGGATCGGACGCTACAAAACGACCGTGGCCGGAGCCACCCGGCATATGCAGCATGGCATAGAAATTTTCTGTTTATCATTAAAAAGAATGGCAGGCGGCACTGCCAATATCGACCAGTCATCGATAAAAAACTAATATATTAAGCCGTTTTGGTATTTTGATCTATAGTACACCAATTGCGTTGCCGATGAATGGGCCTTGCTGAATACATGCCCGTTGCAGCTTTCACAGGCTGCGGGGCTATCTGGTTTGCCCCATCACGCAGTGATAGATTCGAAGCGCCGAATACCCTTTCGTTTCTGTCCAAACTCATAATTTTCCTTGTCAGCAGCTATTTAATTGAATATGCAGTTAATAAACAGATGCGACACCCCATCGGCATGGAAAACTTTAAACAAATTAAAACGACTATGATCAATACAATATCATCGTCCAACCGTAAATAGGGAACTGAATGGGCCATGAGGAAAAATAAAAGCGCGGCGCTCAGAAAACCGGATATCCTCGAGAGTTATTATCAGGTGCTCATCCAAGAGGGACTTGAAGGCACGTCGATCAGTAAGATCGCCAACCGGATAGGTATTCATCCCAGCCTGATTATCCACTATTTCAAGAACAAAGAGAACATGAAGCTTGAGCTTGTTGATCTGCTGATTGAAAAGTATCAATCGCCGGCGATGATCAACTTTGAGCATATCGAGGATGATGAAGCGCATTTCAATGCGATTATCGACGTGCTTTTCTCGTTTAAATGGAGTCGGACCGTCGATCCGGGTGTGCATTTCGCTTTTTATTATCTGAGCTTAAGAAATGAAGAGATATTGGCGCGCTTCAGGGTCATGTTCAAATGGCTGCGGGACTACCTGTGCGAAAAACTAGCCAATTTCAACGATAAGGGGATCATCAAAGTAGATGATGCGGTTAAGGCAGCCGACTATATTGTCACCCTCATGGAAGGCTTGGAATTTCACTCCCAGTTTTTAGCCGACGGGAAGCATTTCGACGATTTTGCGCAATCTGCCCGGAAGGTCCTGGTCAGTGCACTGAAGAACGGCGAATTTTAAAATTTCACGCCGCAGCGAGGCAGTCAATTTTTCAGGTTCGTGATTGATTAAGCCAATACCGATTAGCTGAACGGATAAGGAGGGCGCCCTATCCATTTCGAATGATCTATTTTTATCAATAAATTAAACGAACGTTCAAATAATACCTTTGACGATAAAGCAGACACCAAACAGTGAGGCAGTTTAAGGAGCCGCATTTTCGACGGACTCGTGAAAAGCCCGAAATCAAGGCTTGTGAGCCGTGAAAGCGAGCACGTTCCAAGTCGATCTCGACGGGATTAGCGAGCGGAGTGGTAATCGATTGTATTCCATACAGGGAAGATTCTTCGCAGTTTTGGCGGGGAATCTTCAATCCTTAAGGAAAGAGGCGTACATGTTGCACGCCGCAATGACGAGGGATGAAACGTAACGCCGATATCGGACTTTTGGTGAGCCCGTCAAACCGTGAATTATCGACCGCCGCCCATTGTCCGCGGTCGAACCATTTCAACGAAGGAGCATCCAATGCGCGATTACGAGGAGAACTTCAAGAGCGACTATCAGGGAAGAGATATTCAGTCGGCCTATGCCGAGGCGCGTAAGATGGTCGACACCATCCTGACCCCGGCGGACCAGACTCCCCTTGACGTCCGGCAGAACATTGCCAGAAAAACGGTGCGCAATTTCCGGGATCACATCAACAAGGGATTCTTGGAATACCGCAAATCGGTCACCGAGTCCGGTGACTTCGCCTACACCGAGTGGACCGGTCAGGGATCGGTTCTCGTAGATGCCCTTGGGCGTGAGTTTCTGGACATCCTAGGTGGATTCGGCCTCTACTCCTACGGCATCCGACATCCCAAAATCGTTGCCGCGGTCAAGGCTCAGCTGGACCGCTCACCCCAGTACAGCCAGGAACTGCTCGATCCGCTCAGGGCCGAGTTGGGTCACGTGCTGGCACTGCTGACACCGGGGAAAATTCAATACGGCTTTTTCGCCAACTCCGGTACCGAGGCGGTGGAAGGGGCCATGAAACTGGCCAAACTGTATACGGGCAAAAAGGGCTTTATTGCCATGCTCAAGGGATTTCACGGCAAAACCCTGGGCAGCTTGTCGCTCATCGGTAAAAAGGTTTATCGAAAACCACTGCTGCCGTTGCTGGATGGAGTACAGCATGTGCCCTTCGGGGATGCCGATGCCGTCGAACGACTGCTGGCGGCCGCCAAGACCGTGGGTCAGGACATGGCCGCCGTTGTGGTCGAGCCGGTCCAGGGCGAGGCCGGTGCCATCGTGCCACCGGATGAATTCTGGCCCCGCTTGCGCGAGGTGTGCAACCATTACGGCGTGCTTCTGATCGCCGATGAAGTTCAGACCGGTTTCGGTCGCACCGGAAAAATTTTCGGTGTCGATCACTGGGATGTGACCCCGGACATCATGTGTTTCGGCAAGGCACTGGGCGGCGGTGTCGTGCCCATGAGCGCATTTTTCTCCACGCCTGAAATCTGGTCGTGCATGGAACCCAACCCCTTCATGCACACCACTACCACCGGCGGCAACCCGCTGGCCTGTGC
>NZ_JASJGN010000256.1:0-10794 GCF_033791525.1 Desulfosarcina sp. | reverse complement strand
CATTCTCGTGGCCTGGTGGGGGGTGTGGCATATTATCGCCGGTCTGGTGCCTCTGTTGGGCCGCACCGGCTACGCCGCCAGCAAACACGCCATGCATGGCCTGTTCACTTCCCTGCGCAGCGAAGTCAGGGACCATGGCGTACACGTCATGGTGGTCTGCCCCGGCTTCATCAAGACTCATCTGCAGGACCGTGCCCTGGGGGGGGATGGAACCGTCACCCAACACCCGCAATCGAGGGTCGGCAGGCAGGACGCCCCGGAGCGTGCCGCCGAGGCCATTTTTCGCGGTGCCCAGAAGGAAAAAGACCTGCTGGTGCTCACCGCCGTGGGAAAAATTGCCTATTGGACCAGTCGACTGGTGCCGGGATTTTACGAATGTCGCATGGCCAGCCGATTCAAGGCGGAACTGGAGCGCTGAACCGCGATAGCGAGCGCATTCCCCGCGGCTTGCCGCGGGGGGGGTTCAAATCTGCGGATGGCCGGTAACAATGGATGGCCGGACCATGGATGACGCGATGCCAATGCGGTGGGGGGCGATGGGTAAACACAAAGCCATCTCAACCAAGCGGTTGGGATGATAGCAAGTGTTGAAATGGCTGCCAATCTCAATCAGGAAAGCAATGGGACTCAAAGAGAGAAGGGAACGGGAGAAAGAAGCGCGCAAGCGTCAGATTTTGACGGCTGCCAGGCGGCTGTTGTTCAAAAAGGGGATTCAGTCCACCAGTATCAACCAGATCGCCCGCACGGCCGAACTGGGCGTCGGCACGATTTATTTTTACTACCAGAGCAAAGAGGAAATATTTTACTCGCTTCAGGAGGAGGGGCTGGATATTCTCTTTCGCGAAATCGATGCCATCGGTCGGGCCAAAACGCCACCCGACGAAAAGCTCCGTCAAACCGGTCTGGCCTACCTGCGTTTCAGCAGCGAGCAGAAAGATTATTTCGACATCATCAACTACTTTCTGGCCACGCCGTCGGTGATTCTCGGAAGCGAACTGAAACAGCAAATCGATCGTAAAGGCAGCCATATCCTGGAGCTGATCGCCGGGTTCATCCGTACAGGTATCTCCGACGGCATCTTCAGGCCGGTGGATGAAAAAAAATACGCCGTCATGTTCTGGGGGACCCTGCATGGGCTGACCCAGTTTAAAAAGTTGGAGGACACCGTTTTAGAGGGAGACGATCATGGGCAGATTTTCAATTACGCCGTCGACCAATTAATCGGCGGATTGAAACGCACAGATGAACCAGGACCGAGGCCTGAAAACGGATCACGGGTGACTGAAGACTGAGTCGGAGGTCCGAAGACGGATGTCGAACGTCTGGGGCTTCATCACCGAAAACAATAAAAAGCGGTCGTTGCGCCTTGCACCGGTCCGCTTTTTCGTTGTATTGTGCAGACGATCAATCCGGGTCGATGGAGACCATTGTTGGCCGGCAAATCGATCCGGTATTCCCATTTTTCACCTCCAATCAAAGGATTCACATGTTGAGATTCATGAAAATGGCCGTCGTAGCAATGGTTATGCTTCTGCCTGCGTCACTGCATGCCGCATTCGAGGTTGAAACCATCCTCAAGGCCGACATCGGCGCACCTATCCTGGATGTGGCCACCAACCCGGCCGAAGAACTGGTCTTTGTCCTGACGCCTGGGGCGGTGCTGATCTATTCGACCACCGATCAAGCCGTTTTGGACCGCATTCCGGTTGAAAAACAGTTCGACCGAATCGCCTATCAGGACTCAGACCGGTTGGTCCTGACCGCCGCTGAACCCTCCCGCATCAGCATCATCCGGTTCAGCCGCATATACGATATCGATCTGTCCGGCAGGGCGGTCAAAGGGCCCCGGGATGCGAAAGTCACCCTCGTGGTATTCGATGACTATCAGTGACCGTACTGTGCTCGCTTAGAGCAATATATCCAGCAGGTGCTGGAAAAATTTCCCGATGACGTCAACTATGTGGTCAAGCACTTCCCGCTTTCCAACCATCAATTCGCCCATCAAGGCGCCATGGCGGCGCTGGCTGCGGGCAGTCAGGGCAAATTCTGGGAGTTCCACAGCCAGCTGCTCGAGAACCACAAGCAGGTCAACGACGAGAAAATTCTGGAGATCGCCGGGGGGATGGGGTTGAATATGGACCAGTTCAATCTGGACCGCCAGAGTGCATCCAGCCGCCGACTGATCCAGGAAGATGTTGAAAACGGCAAAAAAATTGGTGTTCGCGGAACCCCGTCGGTGTTTATGAACGGGAAGCGAATCAGCAATCGGGATTTGGGAAACCTCCCCGAATTGATCGTGCGGGAGCGCGGCAAATGAAAAATAAATTATTTTGGATGTTGTTTCTGGTATTGGCGATATCGATTGCATCGAGCTCGTGCACCCACAAACCCTATCATCCGAACAAAAGCGAGCGGGAGTGGACCATCGACAACGAAGATTGCCAACAATCGGTCAGAGAGGGCATTCGTGATGAGCCCGACACCTATGACAACTTTGACGAGATGCGGCTGATCCGCCAATGCATGAAGGATAAAGGCTGGCAGTGGGAACGCACCGACCTGTTCAACTTTAATAAGCCACTGGCGGAATAGGAAACGGGTTTGATGACGCTGTGGTGTCGCACCGGACTGCTGCTGCTCCTTGCCATGCAACCGCTGGTTCTGTCGGCGGCCGACATCCCTGCCGTGCCGCTGATCGCCCGCGGCGACCGCAACTTCCCCCCGTACGAATTCATCAACGAGAACGGCGAGCCGGACGGCTTCAACATCGATCTTCTCAAGGCTATCTCCCGCCGGCTGGAGATGGATGTGGATATCGGCCTGGATTCGTGGGAGACGGTTCTCGAAGCGTTCACCAACGGCAATATCCACCTGGTCACCGGGATGATCCGATCGGCGGAAAGAGAAAAACAATTCGATTTCTCCATTACCCACGCCGGAGTATTCTATTGCCTGTTCGTGCGAAAAGGATCGCCCATTCAATCCATCGATGATGCCCGGGGGAAACAGATCCTCGTTCATGCGCAGGCCTATTCCCAGGACTGGCTCGTCGATCGCGACATCACCGATCATATCATTCCGGTTTCCTCACCCCAGGAGGCCCTGCAGATGCTTGCTGAAGGCCGGTACGATTGTGCCGTCGTCGAGCGCCTCAGCGCCCTGATGCTGCTGGACTATTTCAAGATTGACAATGTCGCGCTGACCGGTCCGCCACTGACGTGCGCACCTTATGCCTTTGCCGTGCAGAAGGGGAATGATCGATTGCTGGCGAAATTGAACGAGGGCATTCACCTGATGCACCAGAACGGCGTGTATGAAGATCTGTATCGTAAATGGTTTTCCGTCGCCGATGCCCATGCCCGGCGGCAGGTCATGCTTCGTGCCGGTGCCCTGGTGCTGGCCGCCGTCCTCGGTCTGGCGGTCGCCGTGTTCGTCTGGAACATCGCCCTGAAGCGGATGGTGCGCCGGAGAACCACCGCTTTGCGGCGCTCCGACAACCGTTTTCAGGAACTTTGCGATCTGCTTCCCCAGACGGTCTTCGAGACCGATGCAAAGGGCCATATCACTTTTTTGAACCGGTCCGGATTGGACATGCTGGGCCTGGGTGAGGCGTCGATCCCAAACGGTATCGAGCTCTCCGATTTCCTGCCCGGCGAGCCCGATCTCGACGAATGGGCGCAAACCGGTGACCGTCGCGGGAAGGCTTGCGTGGTCAGCGGCCCGGATATTGAGGCCTTTCCGGCGCTTCTCTACGCGACCCCGGTCGTGTCGGGAGGCAGTCGTTCAGGGTTGAGGGGGCTGCTGGTGGACATCACCTTTCAGAAGGAATTGGAAAAGCAGGTCATCGAGTCGCAGAAGCTGGAGGCCATGGGTCGGCTGGCCGGCGGCGTGGCCCATGATTTCAGCAATATCATCACCGGTATTTCCGCCTATGCCCAGTTGCTCAGAAACCAGCCGCACGATGGCGACACGGTTGCCGACAGGGCCGAAAGCATTCTCACCGGATGTGACCGCGCCACGGACCTGGTGCGCCACTTTCTGGCCACTGCCGGTCGCCGCCAAGCCGAAAAAGAGCCGGTCCGGCTCGGGCAGGTTGTTTCCGAAGTATTCAAACTGCTTCACCCCACCTACGGCCTGAGCATCATGTTCCACAATACCATCGAAGATGAAAATGATACCGTCTGGGCCGAACCGGCCCTGGTTTTCCAGGTCCTGATGAACCTTTGCGTGAACAGTGCCCAGGCCATGTCCGACAGCGGTGGTACGATGACGGTGGGGCTGATGCACGATGCCGCGGCAGGTCAGGCGTCGCCGAACGTGTTGCCGCAGCGGGTGATTTTCATCGCGGACACCGGCCCGGGTATCGAACCCGAACACCAGGGGCGCATCTTTGAGCCCTTTTTTACCACCCGGGGCAAGGACAGCGGCACCGGTATCGGACTTTTCGTGGTTTGCCAGGCGCTGTCGGATATGGGTGGCGCCGTCCGGGTAGAGAGCGAACCGGGAAAGGGAGCGACTTTTATCGTTAGTCTTCCGGCCGCACAGTCGCCCGCCGATGGCCTTGTTCCGGATGCACCGGTGTGATCGTTCCGCCAACCGCCCATTGAAGCGGGCTTGATAAAGGTGCCAGAACGTGCGCCATCTGCCCCGGTTCGGCTACCCTGAACAGCGATAGCGAGCGCATTCCCCGTCGATTGTCGGAGCGAAGCAGAGACCCCGCTCATCGGGTCCGCCGGGAGGGTTCAATCGACCGACGTCCGGGCGCCTGGTTTAAAAATCCGGTCCATGGCTTTGAGATAGCCGGGTGCGCACTGCAGGTAAAAGGAAAGCCCCTTCGAGAAGTTTATCCCCACCACGCCATCGATGAACATCTGACTGATTTCCCGTTCGCGTTTAAGGATCGTCTGGCATCCTGCCAGAATGCGCTTCTCTTCGTCGGAGAGGGTTTTAAAGAGGTACTTGAGGGCGGTGCGCGCCCGGGGCTGATACATCCAGAAGTAGAGCAGGTCCAGGGCCCCGATGACGATGAGTTTTTCCAGGTCCTTGGCATCGGCATTGGCATCGATGCGTTCCTTGCCGATGGAATCGAGCGTTTCCCACACATTCAGCTCCGGAAGCTGGGCTTCTAAACGGCCGTAGGTGTCAAAGAGCTGGGACAGGGTGTCCGCATAGTCCTGGAAGCGGGTCTGAATATTGCTGAACCGGTCGGCCGTTCCCTCGATCACCCCGGCCACGGTGTCCGAGGCACCCTTGGAGATGACCGCCGCCCATTTTTGCAGATGCCCGTCGATACCCGTCACGCCGAACATTCCAAGCAGGGCACCGATGAACATGTTGAGGACGATGGCGATGGGTATGGAGAGGATGCTGCGGAAAAAGTTCCCGTACACGGCACCTTTGGGCAGCCCCCGGAACAGGTTGTGGCTGGACAGGTAAATGCCGTTGGCCACAGCCATGACGGTGTAAAGGGCCATCGGGTTCGTCGCCGTCGTAATGCCCATGAGTCGATCCAGAAAAAGGGTCTTGACCAGATAGTCCAACAGCGGCACGGAAAACCCGGTAAACAGCAGCGAATCGGATATCCTTACCCAGCTGACGTAATCGTTCCAGCGCAACAGCGGCGAACGACTGATGCCGCCGCCGCCCAGCACCGACTGGACGATGTTTCTGACCCCCGTGATGCCGAACCAGATGAACGCCCCCAAATAGGCCAGCACCCACCACGAGTTGGTCAGGTAGAAGCTAAGAAAGGCCGGAATGAATCCCATGAGTATTTTCAGCCCGTTTCTCGCCGTACTGTTCAGGTAAAAGGGAGTAATTTTGGGTTTGGGTGCAGTGATCGGACTGCATTCCAGCCGTAGACAGTTATCCGACCGGTCGGCTATCCCTCCCAAGGTGACGATGTTCCCTTCCGGTTGCATGCGGGTGAGGTGGGGCTGGACCAGCCAGTCGACCTGAAGGCTTTTGCCGAGCACCTTGAGTAGTGGCAGATGTTGAATCAGGCGCTGGTGAAGCCCCTGGGACCCTTTGGGGCTTCTATAGGGGATATAGGTGACCCGCTTATAAACCGGTATCCTGAAAGGAATCACGCTGCGGATGGCCCGGTTCGGCGGTTCCGACGGGTCGCCGACCGTGCAGGGGATCTCTCCCGGCGCCACATGCTGGCGATGCTTGCACAATCGGCGGGCGTTGGGGGGAAGTGTCTCCAGGATGGCCAGCCCCATGCCGTACATGCGTGAGGAGTGGCCGGTTGAGTCGCTGCCGATTCTCGGTTTGAGATGCATGGAGCTATACATGGCCGTGAACGCGGAGATATCGTGGAGGATGATGCCCAGCTTCTCGATGCGCTCCGTCTTGCCAGGGAAGGGCTTGGCGGTGGCCAGTCGTCCGATGATTCGCCGGATGACCCGCTTCAGATTGATGGCATTGCCTTCGTTGAGTGCCAGCTGGAGCTCGCTGATCTCCTCGATGTAGCAGGTCTTGCCGGTGGTGTAGTCCTTGAGGTTGAAGATTTCCAACCGGCTGATCAGGCCGTCGCAGTCGTAGAGAATTTCCACCACGTCCTCGGGAAGCAGATCCGTCAGGTTCAAGGTGACCCGAAAGCCGGTGTGCAGGCCGGTGACCTGTTCCAGCACCTGCCGGGGCGCCAGGAGGAGCAGTTCCGGGGTGTCTGGGTCGTCGTGGACCTGGTTGGGATCGGGGATGTCGGGATTGGCCGCCGGCCGCAGGAACTGACGGACGATGGTTTCCGAGTCCAGGTCGTTCATTCGTTCCACCCGTGCTGCCATATCCGCTTTGTGACCTTCATCGGCGCTTTCACAGGCGCCACGCAGTTCCTCCACCTTGCGTTTCATCAGCGGGAGCAGTTGGTGGTGGATGTATTTGGCCAGGTGAAGAATGGACGGCTGGCCGGGCCGAACAAATGCCAGGAAACGGCCGGCGTCCAGCACGGGGATATCCAGATGGGTGTCGGCGTTGATCGCAGGCCGGTGAACCCGGTTGAAGGCATCCAGGATGTTCAGCACGTAGCGCTGCCGGTAACGGGTGACTGCGCGGCCCTGGTCCATGAGCCGCCTGACCGGTTCTTCGGCCAGGAAACAGAGGAACGACTGGGCATCGGAAAAGCCACGGGGGACCCAGATCAGCTGGATATACTTGCCCTGGAAACGGGCCGAGAACTCGATGCCGATGCGGATTTGAACCCCCATGATCTGGGCGGCCTCGATCAATTCGGCGGCGGATGGGGGATCGATGAAATTGTAGTAGATGACCCGCAGACGCCGGATGCCCTTGATCCAGGCATCCATGATCAGGTGGGAGGCTGATTTGCGACCCTTGGTGTTGATGTCGTGCACGTGATCGTCGAAGGCCAGTTGATTCCAGGCCTCAGGCATCTCCAGCAGGTGGTAGCGCCGCAGCATGTTTCTGACGATGCTGGGTTTGCCGCTGGCCAC
The DNA here is from genome assembly GCF_033791525.1 of Desulfosarcina sp. Classification (GTDB taxonomy): domain Bacteria; phylum Desulfobacterota; class Desulfobacteria; order Desulfobacterales; family Desulfosarcinaceae; genus Desulfosarcina. The sequence goes on along the minus strand of NZ_JASJGN010000256.1, from coordinate 3,340 downwards.
CCGCCTGAAATCATGGGCCAGCTTGAGCTGTTCGAGTTCGTGGCCGTGGGCCCGTATCAGATCCTTCATGATGGACAGGAGCACCCGTGCGGCGTTCTTCGGCAGGGTGCCGGCCGAGGCATGCAGCACTTCGTCACGCAGCGAGCGCAGGGCGTTGAGACGATCTTCCAGATCTCCGGCCTCCAAAGACTCGAGGAGGTGGATGACGGCGTAGGCAATGCGAAGACCCCGGGTTTCGGCCAGTTCTTTGATGCCGTGAGGATGAAACCAGGGAAACAGGCCTTTTTTGCGTATGATGGCAGGGGTGGATCTGCTCAGCACACCATTGACGATCGTGAGAAGATCGCGGTCGCGCTTGTCGAAAAATAGGCTCAATGGTCCTCCATTGGACTGATGAACGGGCGGTTAGGCTTCATGTTTCCCTTTACGTCTGGGGTGGAAATTGCACCAGGATCTTTTCCACCAGCGTGTCGATATCCCGGCTGGCTTTCTCCGGGTCCTTGTACTCCCGGAACCGCTGGGTTCCGGTTCCCCGCCAGAGCAGGGTTTGCGATGTCGCATCGACAAAATCGATGGTCAGGGAGCCCTCATCATATTCACGGATGTTGTTGCCGGTGCCGATGGCCACGCCGCCACTGCTACCAAAGCTGCCGATACCGAACCCGATGCCACCACTGGTGCCGTCCGATTCGATTTTCTGGCGCAGCGTGTATTGATAGCGGATCAGGAAGGTCGGGGCGCCGTCTGCTGACTGAACGAATCCCTTGTCGGAGAGCTGACGTTCCACTGCTGTCCGGATGCGGGTGTTGCGAAGGGGATTGTCGATGCGAAGATCACCGGTTTTTTCCTGGGTTTCCGATTCCCAGCGGTAGGCTTGCATCGATTTAAAATCGGTGGCTGGATCATAGTCTTGATTCACCTGGATACCCGAGCATCCGCCGAGAACAAGGGTTGTCATAAAAACAGTGAGCCAGATTTTTCTCATCTTGAAGACCTCCACGATTGCCGTTCCTGAAATGAAAGATGCCCCAATCCACTGTCGGTCATCCACCGGGTTGGTGTTGAGCATCCAGTCAAAGCCACTCTATCTGTCCATCATAATTAGCATATTCGTTAAATAAGTCAAAACAAGACCGCTTCTGGTGATGAAAAAAGCATGAACCGTCACGGCGCACAGCCTCTGCGCTGTTTGCAGGGGGGCCGGCGGGCAGACAGATTTAGGCTATTTTAGGCGTTAAAAAATGGGCCCGCCAAAAAAAGATCATAAATAAGGTTAACTTCGCGAATTAAGTGCCGATAAATGGTCCATCATGATTAGACGCCAACCATCCTTGATCACCATTGCCAGTGAAGAGACGATCAGTTTTCTGATGGTTTCAACGGACGGCCGCTTCCAGACGCTGGCCAACCTGCCTCTGGAGGGCTTTATAGACGGGAGCGTGAAGGCAGCTGATCTGCCGAAATCGGCATTGCAATCGGTCAACCGGCTGCTTGTCGTTCCGGACTATTGGATGGGCAGTCGTTTTGACGAGTTTCAGGCCCGCAAAACATCCGTGATCACTGCCTTTATCGAGCGCAAATTAAAACTGGAGCAGCCCACGCTGACCCAGGCCGGCGATTTCTATCATTATGCCGTTGTCCAGGATCAGGACCACCGCCAGCAGTTATACACTTTTTATCTGCAGGAGGAGATCGCTTATCGGCTCTATCGACGGTTGGAGACCCTTGGCATCAGCCCGCTGCGCATGACCACGCCAGCCCAGGTGTGGCAGGCCAAACTGGGTGAGATGGTCGAAGATTTCTCACACAAAGGGATCGGGTTCATTCATCTGGGCGAGACAGACTGTTTTCTCTATTTTTTCTTCATGGGACAGTTCCTTTTCTCACGCAACATTCAAATTCCGGACACCGAGGGTGACGCGTCCCAGATCTACAACCTGTTGAATTATGAAATCAATCAGTCTTTTTACCTTTATTCACAGAAAACCAAAAGCGCGGTGGACAGCCTGTTCATGCTGGCGCCGGACGCGTCGGCCGTGGATCAACTGACCGAGTTATTGGGCCGGGAAGTCCAGGAACTGCCTTCCTTGCAGACAGCGCCGGGCATCCCGGACGAAGCGATGGCCTGCCCGTCCTGCCGGGTATTCACGGCCCCGGATTTGACCCGGAACGGGGAGCACTACCTATCCTATCGGCCACTGAAAAATGAACTGGCGTGGCGGCCGGTGCAATGGGCCGGTATTGCCGTGGGATTGTTCCTGGCGGTTCTTCTGACCGTCGAATCCGGTGCCCTCTATCTCTGGTCAGGATCGGTCGACCGGCAGATGATCGAACTGACATCGATTGCCTCGGAACCGCCGGAAATGGCCCTTCAGGACATATCCCAGGCGCTTGACGAAATCACCCGGGAACTGGAGCGACCCTCCGGCAGCGGCACCCTGATGCGAACGCTTCTGGCCATGCCCGACGGGGTGTCGGTGAGAAAGATTTCTCTCGACGTGTCAGGCACACCCGTCCTCAACATGGAGGCGGTGGTCGATGCGGACAACCCGGATGCATTCAAGGCCATGCTTGCCGTCTTTTTGAATCAGCTCAACCAGCGATTCAACCTGAAGCCCAATGCCCTTCAGGAAAAGGATGTGAGCATCCAGTTGGACCGCAGCGAAGGCGATGGAAGAAAACCTGTTTATCAGATCAATTTCGGTTTCGAAATATCATGAAGACCCGACTGGGTAAAAAATGGCTGACCATTGGCGTGATCTGGGGCGTGGTGCTGGCCATGACCGGCTGGAACTTCCTTCTTGTCAACCAGGTCCAATCGCGGCGTCTGGAACTGGGAACCCTTCAGAGGGATCTGCACTATTTACAATCCAGGCAAACCGGCATCCAGGAGGTGCATCGGCAACGCTCCCGGCTGACCCATGCAGTGAAATCGTTTGGCCTGGGGTTTCTGGTGGTTGAGAACGATCTGAAGCGGCTCTCCTGGGATTTTGGTCTCCAGCAGATGCAGGTGGAGGCTGATGACAACGCCCAGGACACCCGGTCGGCCTCTATTTCGATTTTTGCTGCCGGACCGGTGCCGGCCATCGTTGGATGGATTGCCGCCGTGGAGGATGCTTACCCCTATCTGGTGATTGAGCACATGGACATCTCCTACGACAAACGAAAACGGGCGGGTCAGCTCCAGGTTGTCTTCAACTACCGCTACATACTTGCAAATCCGGAGAGGAGGGGCTGACATGCATCGATTGGGCAGTCGCATGCATGTATTGGTCGGCCTGTGGATTCTGGCCGGCCTGGTGGTGGTTGGCGTCAACGGAACCATGCTCATGTCGCTGCT
>NZ_JASJGN010000255.1:0-6423 GCF_033791525.1 Desulfosarcina sp. | reverse complement strand
TTGCCGAACCATTTGAGCTCCACGCCTCTATCCATGCAACCAGCCAGGAATTTCTGAATCACATCCGCTTCCTGTCCCACAAGGGAAAACTGGATTGACGAGCCCACATAACATTCCCTGGAATCCCGTTCCGGGCAGGTGATGCCATCAATTTTTTTCAGGCCCTTTTCCAGAAAATCATACCGTTTGTTCCAGCGCCGACACTGCTCGTCCAGGTTTCGAAGCTGGGGCCTTAAAATGCCGGCCCGCAGATTGTCCATGCGGCAGGAGTAATTGGGCACCTGGGTTTTGATCTTTTCAAATACCTCCATGGGCGGACGGGATATATGGCGCTCGTAGATCATATAAGAGCCCGAATAGATAATGGCCTTTGCCATGACCTCATCGTCGTCGGTAACCAGAAGACCGCCTTCACCTGAGTTCATGTGCTTGTAGGTCTGGGTCGAAAAGCAGTTCACATGGCCGAAAGACCCGGATTTTTTCCCGTCCCAGGTGGCGCCCATGGTATGGGCACAATCTTCAATCAGGGTAATACCGTGCTTGTCGCAGATTTCCATGATTCGGTCCATGTTGGTGATATGGCCCCTCATGTGGGAGAGCAAGAGCCATTTGGCCCCACCTGCCTTGGTTTCAAGATCCTCAAGGTTAATGGTGTAGTCGTCAATGATCTCCACCAGTTCAATGTCGGCACCGGCATTTTCAATAGCACCAGGCACTGGAGCCAGGGTATATGCGTTGCACAGCACCTTGTCCCCTTTCTGTACCCCACAGGCTTTTAGGGCCAGATACATGGCACTGCCGCAGGAAGCACAGGACAGGCAATATTTTTTACCCATGTACGCGGCAAATTCCTGTTCCAGAAGGGCGGCTTCGCCCTGTTCCCCGGGGTCTACATTGTACCGGTGGATCTTACCGGAATTGAGTATCGCAAGGGCCGTTTCAATGCCTTCGGGGCTGATGGGCTCCTGGAGGGTAAAACTTTTGGTAAACTTCTGGGTTGTCACAATAACCCCTCCTTAGTACTTGGTTTGGTTGTAGACTTCAAAATCCCATTCCTGATCGGGAAAGTATTTTCTAAGTCGCCAGTCGCATGCCCGGGCATGGCCTTCCATGCCCTCAACCCTTGACAGACGGGAGGCCGCGCCGCTGATTACTCTGTTGGCTTCCTGGCTTATCTCTTGATACGTATATATTTTCAAGAATTTCATTACGTTAAGCCCGCCAGAATAGTGACCCGCTTTTTTGGTGGGCAGAATGTGATTGGTGCCCGAGCACTTGTCGCCATGGGGAACCGTGCTGCCTTCACCAAGAAACAACGAGCCATAGGAGGTGAGATTGTTGACCCACCAGTCCAGGTCTTCCGCCATGATCTGAACGTGCTCGGCGGCATACTGGTCGTTGACCCTGCATAGTTCTTCCCTGTCATGGCAGAGGACAATTTCGCCATAGTCTCTCCAGGACGCTTCCGGGACTTCAGGGTTGGGCATGTCGGCAATGATTTTGGGGATCACGTCCAGCACTTTTTCGCCGAGTTCTCTTGAATCGGTGAAAAGCCACACCGGGGAATCATATCCGTGTTCGGCCTGGGAAACCAGATCTACGGCGACCGTCATGTAGTCGGCCGTTTTGTCGGCAATGATGGCCGATTCAGTGGGACCGGCAAATACATCGATGGTGCATTTGCCGGCAGAAGAGAGAATGCTTTTTGCTTCGGCCACATAGGCATTTCCCGGGCCTGCCAGTATATTGGCCGGCTGGCCGGTAAACAGGCCTAAGGCCATGGTGGCGATGGCCTGAACGCCGCCCATTTCAATGATGATGTCGGCACCGGCCACATCCAGGGCATAAACAACGGCAGGGGCGATGCTGTCACCACGGGGAGGGGAGCATGCAATCACCGTCTCGACGCCTGCAGCCTTGGCCGTTGCCACACTCATGATGGCAGAGCATGCATGCGCAAAACGCCCGCCGGGGATGTAGCACCCGGCAACCTTCATGGGGATAATCCGCTGGCCCAATCGGACACCGGGGAGGGTCTCTTTTTCAAATTCGCGGATGCTTTCCCGCTGCGCCCTGGCAAACCCGTCAACCTGCTCATGGGCAAACCGGATATCCTGCTTGATCGCTTCAGGAACGGAATCGATCAGGCGCTGTTTTTTTTCCTGGCTGAGGATAAAATCACCTTCCCAGCCGTCAAATTTCCTGGCGAGCTGGACGACTGCTTCCTCACCGTTTTTCTCTATGTCGGAAAGGATCCCCTGAACGATGCTGCGGATTTTTTCGGAATCGGACTCAGCAGTTTTGGCTGCCTTTTTGATATACTCCATTGCCCCCCCTTATTACATAAAAAATTTTATAAAATAATTCTGAAAAAAATAACACCTACCCGCAAAAACATTCATCAATGCTGGCCGCTGAATGCTCATCCAGCCATTCACAATGAATTATTGAAACAGGGTACCTAGAAAATCAGGCAGCCACAAAGTCAGCACCGGAAAATAGGCGATAAGAAATACAACCAGCACGCTGACGAATACAAAAGGCAGTGCATTCATGGATATATCTTCCAACGTGGTTCTGGCCACACCCGAAGCGATAAACATATTTTCGCCCAGCGGTGGTGTTGCAAATCCGATTTCGCAGCAGCAGACCAGAACGACACCGAAATGAATCGGATCCACTCCTAAGGAAAGCATCACTGGCAGCAGGACGGGAGTCACTAGCATGATGGTGGCCAGTGTTTCCATAAACATACCCATGAACAGCAGGAAGATGATGATCAACACCCAGATCAGATAGAGGTTCCCGGTGAGATCCAACAATCCTTGGGCAATCAGGTCTGGGATCTTGTTTATGGTCAGCAGTTGACCGAATGCCAGCGCAGCGAACATGATAATCAGGACCCGACCGGTTATCCATGTGGTGCTTTCCAGGGCCTTCATGACACCTTTTAACTCGATCTCTCTATAAATAAAGATTCCAACAAAAAGTGTATAAAATATTGAAACAATAGCTGCCTCGGTGGGCGTGAAGAACCCGGTGTAGATGCCGCCAAGGATGATTACCGGTGCCAAAAGCGACCAGAAACCCTCCCTCATCGTCACCAAAACTTTTTTAGCCGAAAGTGTTTTACCATCGCCTTTATACTTTTTCTTCTTGGATCGAAAGTAATTCATGGTCATCAGGGCAACAGCCAGCATGATGCCGGGGATAAATCCGGCGATGAACAGATCAGCGATGGATTGGGATGCGGTTACTCCGTAAATGACCATGGGAATACTTGGTGGGATGACCACACCCAGTCCTCCCGAAGATGACGTCACTGCGCCCGCGTATCCCCTGTCGTAGCCATGACGTGTCATGGCAGGGATCATCAGCATCCCGACGGCCGCGGTGGTGGCAGGTCCTGACCCTGAGATGGCGCCGAAAAACAGGCAGGATAAAATCGTGGAGGCCGCCATGCCGCCGGTAAACGGACCGGCCATGGCTTCGGCTACGGCAACAAGCCGTCTCGAGATACCCGCCGATTCCATGAGCGCTCCCGATAAGATAAATGCGGGCAGTGCCATGATGGGAAAAGAATTGACCGAGGTATAGGCGATTTCGACCAGCCCTTCCAATGGCTTCCCGCTGAAGATCATTCCCCCCATGGCGGCAGCGCCGAGGGAAAGGGTGATCGGTGCGCCGATAAACAAAAGCCCTATAAATGTAAGGAAGATGACGGCGGTAACACTCATGAAGTCACCCCGCTTTCCGGGATTTCATCATCCTCATCCCCCGTATCTATTTTATCGACATCGGCGATTTCGATTTTAAAAACATGCTTCATAATATTGACCTGGATGATCCGTATGGTCATGAGGGAGAAGGCGATGGGAAATATCATAAAGACATACGCCATGATCCAGTCGAGCGTGGGCGAATACTCAGGATATTCGAAGCCTTCCTTGATCACATTGATGCTGAAATAAATCATGGTGCAGTTGAAGGCAATCCAGACGATGTCGGAAAAAACCGTTGAGACATCGCCGACGATTTTGGGAAAAATCTTGAACTGAAAGGTGACCCGGTTGTGGGCGGCAAGCCTTGCGGCATAGGTTGCGCCCAGGAAGACAAACCACACAAAGGCCATGCGGGAAAGTTCTTCTCCCCAGGGAATTGAAGCCGGCAGAGGGTAATGCTCGAAAAACGCAATATGTTGAGAAAGGGTATGCATTGCGCCGAAAACCAGCCTGAGCAAAATTTGCAGAAAAAGCAAACATACGAAAAAAACCAACAGGATCTGACAAAGATAGCTCTCAATGTTATCCAGAAATTTAAGTACTGGTTTGGCTCGCATAAGTGACTCCAACATTTATAGACATATCTGCCCGGCATTTGCCGGGCAGATATAGAAAGGTCTAACGCCCAAGGGCTTTTAAGACATTATCGACCTCGGCCTTGCCGCCTACCGATTCGTAGAAATCAGGCCAAACTTTTTCCATGGCAAGTTTTGACCATTGGTCTTCATCTTCAATTTCCATATATTCCACGCCCTTTTCAATCATGTTCTGCTTTGCCGTTTCAGACTGGGTAACGCTGAAGAGCAGATTGTACTGCTGGGCCTCGATGCCGGCACGGGTGAACATGGCCTGGTCCTCGGCGGACAGGGAGTTGAAAAACTTCTCTCCCACTACCAGGGGCTGCAACGAGAACAGATAATGAACTTCTGAAGTATAGTCCTGCACCTCATAAAACTTCATGGTATAGTTGGTAATATGCGGGTTGTCCTGCCCGTCAACCACTTTTTGCTGCAACGCGGTAAACGTCTCCGGCCAGGCCATGGGAATTGGCTCGGCACCGAGCGCCTGCCAGGTCCCGATCATGATGGCATTTTTTGGAACCCTTATTGTAAGGCCTTTGAGATCGGCTAAATTTTTCACAGGCTTCTTCGAATTGGTCAGGACGCGGAAATTCGAATAGGCCCAGCCCAAAACGTGAACACCGGCCTCTTTAATCAAGGCAGCTCGCCATTTATCGCCTAGCTCACCGGTGGTCGCTTTGACGGCATCATCAAAACTCTGCATCAGATAGGGAAGCGTTAAAATCCCGACCGATTTTGAAAAGGGTGTAATGTTGTTAACGGCCACAACGGCGCCGTCAAGGGATCCCCTGCGAGAATCTTTAACCATTTTCTGTTCATCACCAAGCTGGCCGGCAGGGAAGATATCAACTTTGTATTTTCCACCACTGGTTTTTTCCAAAATTTCCTTAAAACGTAGCGCTAACACTCCCTGGTCGGAGTCGATGGGGTCACCCAGACCGATTTTCAATGTTTTTTCCGCAGATGCGGATACCGGCAACATCAACGCTGCCACGAGAAACATCATCAGGCTGAAAATTGTAAATCGTTTCATACTTCCTCCTCCGTTGAAATGGGTAAACGACCTTCTGTCGAACAGCGGCTTGCCGTGCGGTTCTACAAAGCTTTAGTCCATATATATTTAAACGGCGTATGAACGATCGTTCATGCACCGTGAGTGGGAGACGAGATTTTAGGCGGAGTCTGAGGCTCTGTAGTATTTAACGGTGCGGGTTTTTGCTCAGTCAGGTTTGAGTGCATTGGAAGTATCTACCGAAAATGGGGTTCCAGTTCCAGTTTGCCTCGATTAAATTGGCTCCGGATTCTGATTACTTGGAAACAGCGCGGGTGTCAATAAAAAATATAAAATATTTCATAAAATATTTTAATATAGAAGGCCAACACCGGTCCGGGTTGGAATGAAAAATAATAATCATCAACAGTTTGCGTGCAGTCGGTCGGGATTAAGGATTAGCGAAATTATGGTTGACCAGCCGGGTGGGTTCGATTACCGGCAGAAGGATGGGCCATTATTAGCCGGAGGTGACAACCAGATTTAAATGGTATAGGATGATGCTCAGGAAACCTATTGCTGTGACCATTCGCAAGACCACCATTGGTATTCATCGCCAGTTGCCGCCCAACACTCACTGACACGATTCCTTCTCATTTTCTTTGAGACAATATCTATCCCGAGTCTTTTATGTAAACGGCAACCACACCATTTGGGAAAGGAGGAAACAATGAGAATACAACCCAAAAAAATTTTGAGTGCGATTGATTTTTCGACGTTCACCGATACGATCTTTTCCTACAGCGTCGCGTTGTGCAAAAAATATGATGCAAAGCTTTTCTTGGTCCATGTCACCACCGACTTGAACAGGCTGCTCGAACACAATGAAACCGCCCTTGATGTGGAAGCGCTTCAGCAGTCCAATATCCGCTATGCACAGGAACGCCTCGAGGAGAGGGTAAAGGATCTTCCCGTAGAAAATGAGATCATCATCAGTCAGGGAACGCCAGCTGATATAATCAGCCGGCTTGCCTCTGAACAACAAGCAGATATGGTCATTACCGCCACC
>NZ_JASJGN010000254.1:0-21857 GCF_033791525.1 Desulfosarcina sp. | reverse complement strand
CTGCACGGGCCGCAGCAGATATGCATCAGCAGCTTCACTGGCGGGCTCCAAAAATGGCGGTGCCGATGCGCACCAGGGTGGCTCCTTCTTGGATGGCCACCTCGAAATCACCGGTCATGCCCATGGACAATTCCTGCATACTCACAAGCGGGATGTTGTGCTCGACGATCCGGTCGCGCAGCCGAGCCAACTGTCGGAAAAATGGGCGGGCCTGCTCCGGTGAATCGAAAAAGGGCGGCATGGTCATCAGACCCTGTACCCGGACGTTTTCGAGACCGCTGATTTGCGTGATCAGTTCAACGGCGCCGGTCTCCGTGATGCCTGATTTGGTCTCCTCCCGGCTGATATTCACCTGGATGAGAATGTCCTGCACCTTGCCGTTTTTACGTGCTTCTTTGTCCAGCGCCTTGGCCAGCTTGAGCGATTCCACCGAATGGATCAGGTCAAACATGCGCACGGCGTATTTGGCTTTGTTGGACTGCAGGTGGCCGATGAAGTGCCATTGCACGGGCCTGTCATACAGGGAATTGAACTTGTCCCGGGCCTCCTGAATATAATTTTCACCCACAATCGCGGCACCGGCATCGATGGCTTCGGCCACCCGGTTGGCATCGACGGTCTTGCTTACCGCCACCATGCGGACGGTTTCGGGATTACGGCCACAACCGTTTGCCGCCTCGGCGATTCGTTTGTTGATCCGGTCCAGACGTTCCTTCACACCGCGAGTCCTTTCGGGTTTTCGGCATTCATCCTCACGACCCCCATCTTGATCAAGGTCTCGATCACCTCACACACGGGTAGTCCCACCACATTGGTGTAGGATCCGTGGATACGCCGGACGAGGAAGGTTCCCATCCCTTGGATGGCGTACGCGCCTGCCTTGTCAAAGGGTTCACCGGTCTGTATATACCAGTCGATTTCGTCCTTGGTCAAATTCTTGAATTGCACATCGGTTTTAATCGCATCGCTGAATCTGGTGTGTTTATTATTACAGATGCCTGCATATCCCGTATATACAACATGGGACTGGCCGCTCAACCGTTCCAGCATCTGCCTGGCTTCGCGCGGATCACCGGGTTTGCCGAGAATGGCGTGGCCGATGGTAACGATCGTATCCGCGCCGATCACCCAACTGTCCGGATATTGTCGAGCAACCGCGTCGGCTTTGGCTTCGGCCAGGGTTTTGACATAGTCCGCGGGGTTTGCTAACAAGACCGAATCTTCATCGAATGTGCTGGGAATCACCGCAAAGGTCAACCCGGCCTGTTTGAGCAGGTAGCGACGTCGGGGGGACTGGGATGCCAGAATGAGTTGGGGTGCTGTTGCCGTCATTCAACCGTTTTTAGCAAATGCCATGCACAATAACAAGGATCAAAGGGGCAACCCGACAAATCCAACCCGCTTCTGGATCCTCGGCGCCGGCCGATTCGGTCAGATCGCCGTGAAGCGGATCACCCGGCATATTCCCGAGGCGACAATTACCGTGGTGGATCAAAAACCGTCCACCATGGATGGAAAGGATATCTCCGCGGTCCGCGAAGACGGCATCCAATGGCTCAATCGCACGCTCGATCCGAATGCATCGGTGGACCTGATTATACCGGCCATTCCTGTTCATGTCGCGGCTGAGTGGTTGAAACTTAACCTCAAGCATTTATTTCATATTAATCCATTGTTAATTCAGGACTCCTGGCTAACTCGCCTGCCTCATGCCATGCGGGGAAAAACTGGCCAGGCGTTTGTCAGTCACGCCGATTTCATCTGCCCGGACAACTGCGCCGAGCCGGCAAAGATATGCACCCATACCGGTAAACCCAGGCCCATGGATCTTTTCCGTTTGTTGGGTAAATTTGACCTTGACGATGTCCGGCCCATCGTCATTCGCAGCCATCAGCTGCTGCCTGGCGTAGGTGGTATATACCCCGCAGACCTGATGGCCGCATTGGACACCGTATGCAATCACAACCATCGACCGATGATGATCGCTACGGCATGCCGCTGCCATGGTGTGGTGGATTTCATGCGCCTTAACAAGAAGGCGGTTCGGCCGGTTAACGTTGAGCCATGTTCTTGACATTTCGCGGGATACCCGTTAAAAGCTGCCCCACCAACCTGAATCATTCAATGCGCAGGTCCCGCACCAAAAGACAGCGATTGCCTGGGTGGCGGAATTGGTAGACGCAAGGGACTTAAAATCCCTCGGTCTTATAGGCCGTGCCGGTTCGATTCCGGCCCTAGGCACCAATTAAAACGATGGGTTAGCCAAAACTGGCCGACCCTTTGTTTTTTTTAAACGGATGGTATCCAGCTTAACCCTGAGAGCCTAAAATGAAAAAGACCTACGATTTAAATGTCCTCCAAAGAACCAGCATTATCACGCCGGATCAGCTTCGGGAAGAATTTCCGATGACTGACAAGGCAACCCGGACTGTTCTCGACAGCCGGCAGGAGATTAAAGATATCCTGGACGGCAAGGATGGCCGGCTGTTGATCATCGCCGGACCCTGTTCCATTATCAGCCAACGGCAAGCCTTAACATACGGTGAACTGCTGGCCGGATTGCAGGAGAAGGTCAAAAAGACCATCAAACTGGTCATGCGGGTCTATTTTGAAAAACCGAGGACCAATGTGGGATACAAGGGGCTCATTTCCGATCCGCATATCGATAAAAGAACGTTCGATATCGATGAAGGGTTGAGAAGGGCCAGGCGGATATTGATGGGACTGAATGAGATGGGCGTAGCCGCAGGAACGGAAATCCTGAGCCAAACGGCTGCTGAGCGCCTGTCCGGTCTGATCGCCTGGGCATGCATCGGCGCTAGAACCACCGAATCCCAAAACCACCGGGAATGGGCCAGCGCCTTTTCGATGCCGGTGGGCTTTAAAAATGGGACGGACGGAAATTTGAATACGGCCATCAATGCCCTGCTGGCGGCCTCCTCCGCTCAGGTTTTCGTCGGCAATGATCCCTACGGCGTGACGTCGAGGGTCTTTTCAAAAGGCAACCGATATTGCCACATCGTATTGCGGGGCGGTAAACGGCCCAACTACGACCCGGTCAGCATCAGCGAAGCATGCAGCATGTTATCCAAGCATCCCTCGCGTCTTCAATCCGTCATTGTGGATTGCTCTCATAAAAATAGCGGCAAGGATTACCGCAAGCAGGGAGAGGTCTTCAATCATGTGTTGATTCAGAGAATCGGGCATACCAATGGCATTCACATCAAGCCCAATACGGCCATTCGTGGAATGATGCTGGAGAGCAATGTGGAAGCAGGCAAGCAACCCTTTGTTTACGGGGAAACCCGAAGGGAAGACCTGAACCCGTATGTTTCCATAACGGATGCGTGTATTGGATGGGAGGAGACCGAAGCAATTATCCTTACCGCCCATCGACAATTATGAGCCCAATCATGGCCTGGGAGCAAACATCTTATCCAGGTAAAACGGATCGTCAAAATGGCGCACCCCCACAAAGGCCACGGCATGTCTGCCCCACTGGCGCATGGCTCCGGGAGATAGCACACCTGTCGGCCAGAGGACAAAGCGCTCCAACCGTTCACTTCCGGGAACCAGTCCATATCGGTCAAACATGCTCTTTTGTTTACCGTCAACGTGCGAAAGCCGTTTCAAGTCACCGTAATCGGCAAGTGTGTAGGCACCGGCACCGGATTGAGATTCCCGGGATACGGGATAAAGAGTCCTGACATAATGCGTTCGATGCTCCATGCCCACGACCATCCTTTCTGATGCGGGCTGCATCTCCGGCGCCTTTAAAATCAACGGCGCCTCTTTGTAATCCAGCGTCTCACGAACCCGCAGATGACTGGTGGGATAGGCCTTGTAATAGCATCCGCAGTTATGCATGGTTTCGTAAAGGATCGGTTCCCCATCTCCATCCAGCGTGACGCGATAATTGAGCCCGTCAAGCCGCCCGGCGTAGATGTCCAAGACACCGTCACTGGGGCGTGAGGGAAACCAGATGATGTAATTGAGCTGGGTAAGAATGGTTTTGTCGAATCGTGTGAAGGAGAGAAGGGTGTAGGTCTGGGGGTGGTCCGTATCGATATCGATGCGGCGGTTGCCATTCCATGCGGGCGACCCGATACGGTCCGCATTGCCTCGTGTTTGGATTTCCCATATCGGGGCATATGCCTGAAAGAGCGTATTGCGATCCTCAGCGGAGTAAGTGGGGATGCCCAGCGCATCACGTTCGACCTCCTGTAGGATGCGATGCGCAATACCGGTGTCGGGTTTAAGGGCGGGAACATAACGAATCGGTTGCCAGTCAGTCGGTGGCACTATGGAAAAGTGTTCACGCGCTTCAGCATGCCATTTTTTTACACCTCGCGATACGAACAGGCTCGTGATCGGGTAAATCCCCAGGACCTTTCGAAGGGGAATGTATTCATCGTCTACAGAAACAACCACGTGCCGCCGTCCTTTTTTCCCGGCGTTCAGCAGGTCAACGTTTTTCAGCAGATTCCCACATTCCACGACCTTGCGATACAATGCATCCCTGCCGTCCACCGTACCCAAGGCGGCAATATCCGTGCCCGACAGATTGGCGAGTTCGAATTGGCGGGCCGATTGATCCAGGGCCTGCATGTGATCGACCCAGGCAGCAAATGCATGGTTGTCTTCAACTTCGTCCCGAAAGGAAGCAATGAATCGGTCTGTTCTCAAATAGGGGTGCAGCTTCACCCGGGAATAACCGGAATCAACGGCATCAGCCGTTGCAGCCCGCCCGTCAAGCGATGCGAAAAAATCGGCACAGCTTCCCATGAGGCCGGTCTCGCCGACATGGACCGATCGGGTGGGTTCGGGCCACATGGCGCAACCGGCGTGCAGGAACGTCCACAGCATCAATATCAGGATCAATTCAAGGGATGCGAATGGACACACGTGGGCGGCAGTATCATTTTTTTGCATTTTTTTCTTCCTGGTACCGATTTTTCAATCGTATGGCGGTTGCCTGTTCCCACCTTGCCGTATAGGATAAAAAGTCCTGCATGCCGCCTCTCCACGGATTGTATACCCAAAACGTGGCTCCCCAAAAATCGAAATAAGCGACCTGGGTCACGCGGGTGGTTTTTCCCTCAGATTCGAGTTGGATATAACCATGATGGTATTTCTGTTTGCATGCTCCCGGGTTCAAGAGGCTGAACGCCAACCGAAAACGCTCCGGCAATAGGCGCGTCTGCCACCTGAAAAAGACGTCCGGACGGTAGGTGTATTGGGTTTCGGTAATGGCGATATTACCGTTTTGCCCGATAAAACGGTGATCAAGAATGAATTTGTTGGAAATTAGAAAAGAATTGTTGAAATCGGTCTTGAACTTCCAGTAGGTGGAAATTGGCACGTTGACACGGTAGACGAGTTGGTAACCCTGTCCGCCGATGCGTTCAGGCGCTATTCTTTCGATCAACACCCCACCGTTGCCCGGTCGTTCATGATCGGCCGATATTTCATCGGGTGAGGATATGGATACGTGGCCGGTCAGCAGGGCCGTTGCAATGATGGCTGCCACATAGATAGAACAATGCCCGGTCAGATTTTTCAGCATGGCACGCTTTCAGCTGATTCATTATACTAGCAATATCCCTGAAATCGGCGCTTTCGTCAAATGGTTGTGAAAAGAATGGCCATCGGGTAAAGTGGAATCGAGGTTGAAATTACCCCAACGTCACGTAAACCGATAATGTATGAGGCGATGATGGAAAATTCTTCAGAAAAACGAGATGGGAAGCGGATCGAACCACCGCCTGTGCCGGACATCCGGTTGCTCATTCAGGGTGCGGCGCGTGAACTGATCAATTTCAGCGACCACGGATTCGGCATCCTGATCGAGACCCCCACGGACTTTCACCTGGGTCAGCGGATTGATGATATCCGCCTGGAAATCGCGGGTAGCATCCACCGGCTCCGTGGCGCCGTTGCCCATATTACCCGCATGAAAACCGGGCATGTCCTCGGTATTCGCCTGGAACATCGTTCCATCGAGGAGTATCGGTTTGTCGCTGATCTGAAGAATCGGTGTAAAGGGCATACCGAGGGTCGGTAACCCTATAGAAGGACGGTTATGGCTGACCCAGCTCCTGTCGGGGGAGCTATTAAACGTATCGGGTGACTTATCGAAATGCCGCCGTTTAACTTCCTGCCTATCCCGTCCGGCCCACCCTCCTGACCGTCTGTCGGATCAGCCTTTTTCCAATGGAAGTGAACTTTTTCCAGCTGATGGTGTCTATCGCTTCAATCAACACAAAGGAGGCTGGAAATGAAAATGACGAAAAAGTTGTTTATAGCGGTAGCAGTGGTATTGAGTCTGGGTCTGACGTCCACCTCGGTCTGGGCAGGTTCCAAACAGCAGCATCGCTGGGAAGGCGTCGCCATCGGTGTCGGTGCCGCGATCGTTGGCAGCGCGCTGATCAACCACCACGCATACGGTTACCATAGTGGACCACCGGTGGCGTTTTCATTCAACTACCGGGAGTACCGCCGGCACCCTTCAAGGCATCACGGATACAGGAAGCCGCATCGTGGTGGCCAATATAACCAATGGCGCCCCTATAACCGCGGACACCAGTATAAAGGCAAACGCCATCATGGGGACGTGCATGGCAATCGCCATCCCGGCAAATGGCGATCCAGTGACCGGGGACATCACGGTGACCGCAGGAGCCATAACAGCGGTCGCGGTAGACGGAGATACTAGGATCCCAATTCTACACCATGCGTCATTCGGGCTGAGGATGGACAATCCGGGGCATCTGCAGGATGAATGCCCTGGATTGTCGGTAAAAAAACTTAGACATTCATGAGTTCTTGACTTACATTAGCGCCCGTTGGAGAAGCGTTTACGCTTGGTTTTGTTATGACGACGAATACAAATGTGTGATGAGACAGGGAGGAACCTGCAACAATGAAGAAATTGATCTTGATCGCTTTGATGGGAATGTTCGTGTTAAGTGGCTGTGCCGCACCCGAGACCAAAACCGGGAAAGGGGCCGCCTATGGTGCTGCCGGCGGTGCGGTGGCCGGCGCCGTGTTGGGCCAGGCGATTGGTCGCGATAGACAAGGGACGCTAATTGGTGCGGCTGCCGGCGCCGCTGTGGGTGCTGCCGCCGGCGCCGGCGTCGGCAAAATGATGGACAAGCAGGAAGCGGAAATGCGCGATGCCCTGGCGGCGTCCGATGCAGCAGCCGTTAGGCGGGAAGGGGAACTGCTGGCCATCACCCTGAAGGGGGACGTCAGCTTCGATTTGGATTCCGATGTCGTGCGATCCGGCCTGTATAATGAATTGGACCGAATCTCCCAGATCATGATCAAATATCCCCAGACCTCGATCCTTGTGGAGGGCCACACGGACGGCACCGGTTCAGAAACCTACAACCAGCAGCTATCCGTACGACGTGCCACCAGCGTGAAGAATCTCTTGGCAAGTCGTGGGGTACAGGATTATCGGATTAATACGATAGGATACGGAAAGAGCCGACCGGTGGCCACCAATGCCACGCCGGAAGGGCGCCAGATGAACCGCCGGGTGGAGATCCGCATCAATCCCAATACCCAGGGATAATACGGATAGTGAGGTGTTTATTTTTCCTTTTCAGCGGTATGATCGGTCATGGCAAAATGGGTTAAGGAAGGGCGGCATCTGGCCGCCCATTTGCTTATGCCGCATTATGTGAAAAAGCCTGCAAAATACGTTTGACCTGGTTGTCGATTAAATTTACTATTCAGCTTCTCTTGACGTCTGGATCATAACGGCCGGATCGTGCTGCATCGTCTGAGTCGCTCCAGTTGCCGATCCATGGAATGACGCCGGTTCCTGCCGCCGCCATAAAACCTAAAAAATATTGAACTTTTTTTCCTGACCGGTGTCTACAACTATACATAACAGAATTGTGCATGACCAAGAGCTGATCCTGCGGTTGCAACGAGGCGACGAATGGGCCTTTCAGTTGATGGTTCGCCGGTTTCGCAAAAAGATCTTTTCCATCGCTTTCGGAATTACGCTTGACGCCGAAGAGAGCCAGGACATCATGCAGGAGGTTTTTTTGCAGGTTTATCGAACCATCGGCGACTTCAGAGGGGATGCGTCGCTGGCCACCTGGCTGCACCGCATCACGGTCAACCGGTCCCTCAACTGGAAGCGGCGATGGGCCCGGCGATTCAAATGGCTGCACGTATCTACTGACAGCACCGATGGTCAGCCGGCAGTAGAGCCTGAAAGCGATCTGCCCTCACCGGAGATTCGGGTGGCCAATGCGCAAACCCGTCGACAGATCGACAACGCCTTGAAAATGCTTCCGGATCAAGCCAGAACCGTCTTTGTGCTCAGGGAAATAGAAGGCCTCTCTTACGAAGAGATCGCCGATGCCATCGGGATCAAACTGGGAACGGTGCGATCCCGGCTGTTCCATGCACGCAAGCGGCTTAAAGAGATCCTTCAGCCGTTGATGGAGGAGGAAGAATGACCCATCCCAATGCAGACGCCTGTGATGAAATCCGGCTGGACCGATATCTGGACGGAGACTTGGACGCAGGTGAAATGGCGCAGATGGCGGCCCATATTGCAGAGTGCCGGCAATGCCGCCGCCAGCTGGCCGCCCTCACGGCCTTTTCACAGAATCTTCGTGACCGGGTCCACGACGCAGCGAATTCAGTGGATTTTGTGGCCCTTGAAAAACAGGTGTTGAACAAAGCCCTTCGGCAATATCGTTCGCGGGGTGGTTTATCCAGGTTTATCGCTTCATTGAAATATACCATCCCTGCCACGGTAACGGCCGGTCTGTTGCTCTTTTTCGCCTATTCCAACTATGTGCTTAAACCGCCGCCCGTGCCCAGTGCAATTATAAACTCTTTTACAGGGTCGATGTCATCTGTTATGATTTTCGAAACTCCCGAAACGCGACAAACCATCCTCTGGTATACTGAAGAAACAGACGTGGAAAGTGAACCCAATGCGGTATAGATTTCGCTGTTTGCTGGCGCTTGTGGTATTGCCGCTCTCCTGGTTTGTTACTGCCGACGCCTTGTTGGCCCAAGAGAGCTGCCGGATCAGCGTGGACACCATCCTTGCCGCGCGGAATGACACCGTGGTTGATCCGCAACTGAAACAGCACATCGGTGAGTTACAATCCATGTTCAACTACACCTCCTACCGCCTGCTCAGCAGCGAAAGCCTCAACCTGAGCGTGGGCCAGTCCGGCATGGTATCTCTGCCCGGTGATCGCCGACTGAAGATCACGCCCCAAAGCATCCACGGCAGCAGGGCCGACATCGCTTTGCAGATGATGAAGCAAAAGCGGACCGTATTTGAAACCCAGGTCCAACTGCTCAACCGGGGGAGCCTGTTCGTCGGCGGACCCACATACCAGAACGGCAATCTCATCTTTAAAATTTCCAGCGCCTATTAAGGGCCCCGGCAAGATAAATGACGAGGTGTTGCATTTTTCATCGGCGGCCATGGGTCAGTAAAAAAAACTGATCCAGTTGAACTTTTTTGGATATGCGGTGTCTAATCGGATAACGACAACGCCAAAGGAGATTCACCATGAAAACGAAAATGCTGCTCGTCGGTCTTAGCATTGCCCTGTTCGGAAGTGCGCTGATTTCTTCATCCGCGCTGGCGGGAAGCAAACAGAGACATCGATGGGAAGGGGTTGCCATCGGCGTGGGGGCGGCGATCCTGGGTCATGCCATATACCAAACTCACAAAGCCGAACAACAGCCGCAGGTTGTCTATGTCGAGCCGGAGCGGACCTATCGGAACAACTACAGCCCCAGGCACCGTCATGGTCATTGGGAATGGCAGAAAGCCTGGGTTCCCCCAACTTACGAAAGGGTCTGGAATCCGGGGCACTATAATCGAAAAGGCCACTGGGTTTTGGGACATTGGATGGAGGTGGAAACCTCAGATGGTCACTGGACCCAACAACGGGTATGGGCCGCCAATCACCGCGCCCCCTATTGACAGGCCCGATAGTCCTGATGAAAAAGCGATCCCCCGAGGGGTGCGTATCCCGAGGGGGATCGCTTTTATCCGAAAGGGGTCCCATAGGGGAAATAGGAAAAATATGTCACAATGCAGCAACCTAATTTTCTCTATTTTATTGACTGACTGAAATCGTATCTCATTGAATACCTATTAAAAACGATTGATTATAATATCAATCAATCGTGGCATAACACGTGCTTTATTATGAATCAAAATCGAATATTGCCGATCGCGGAACCCGAATCCCCGGCATTGGAATGAAACTCAGAATCAGCACAGGATGGAGGCCTGGCAATATGAAACCTTTTGAAATTAATAAGAAAAATAAAAACTTGGAAGTGGTGGCCAAGATTGCCGACAGCATGGTTCAGGAATATGGGTGCCGCATCAAATACAACAAGAAAAGTGGTCAGGTCGATCTCATCGGCGAGGAATACTGCGAGGACATCGTGACGGAAGTGGTCACGGACATGATGGACGACTGATCTTCCGCCAGCGCCCCGGGCCGGAAAGAAGCCAATGGGCAGCAGTTTGGATGACGCTGCCCTGTCCGGTATGACCGGCCATCCAAGAAATCAAACCTGCCTCAACCGCTATTCCCCGCTAAATCACTGTCAGTGATCCTCCCGCGTAAATGAAAATTGCAAAAAACAGCCGGTCCTGATAGTTTGATTCAGTTTGGCCGATCGCATTCATTTATCACCGACAGGCCGATCCGGATGGATACCTAACGACTCGCTGTGCCTCTATTGCCATCCTAATTGTTCATAGTTAGTGTCGATCCACAAATGGCCAATTTGCCTGATATCTGCGTTATGCGAACGCTTTTATCCTCGGAATATCAACTATATGCATGCGGTAATAATTTTTCGCATGCCTTGATCTCAACCAAATTTTCCTATTTCTGGATGGACACTGGTTAAAATTAAAACGATGCTGTGTCCGCTTTTCTTTATGCACCGGCACTGGCCCCATGGGTCCAGAACCCATCGAAAAGACCGCATGCCGGTATGGTGGAATAGCGGCTGACACGATTCTTGTCATCGCTCGTTGCTTACGCGTGACACCTGAATTTTTGGACGATTCGACCCATGGGCGTTGACCTTTATTTCAGCAATCAGCTGATGCCGCTGGCACAAAAGCTTCACGAAAACCTCAGTCCGGAGGGCGTCGGTGCCAATATTCTGGACCCGCCGGTGGTCGTTGTTCCAAACATGAACCTCTCCAAGTGGATCAAACTCACCCTTGCCCGCAAAGCCGAAATTTTCATGAACGTTGAGTTTCAGTACCTGGAAACCGGGCTGTGGCAGATGATTCGCTCCCTGGACCCCCAGGCGGGCCCCGGACCCAAACTGCTGGACAAGGATAACCTGAAAATCATCCTGTTTTTCATACTCATGGCCCAGGACCGTGAAACACCGGATTTGATTCCCGTCAACCCCTATCTTCGATTGTGTGAGGGAAACGCGCGCAGCGATATTGAAATCCGCTGCTGGCAGCTCTCCGAGGAGCTGGCCCGACTGTTTCAGGAATATGAATACCACCGGTCGGATATGATCCAGCGATGGCTGACCGACAGCGAAACCACCGATCCCATGGAAATCTGCCAGCGCTGGATTTACCGGAAGATGTGTTCCCTGAAAGATCAACTGGGGCGGTCGACCGGCCAACCGCTTCTTTCCGTTGCCGACTATGCCAGGGAGATCCTTTTTCCAGCGGCCGCAGAAAAAAAACATGGCCGTCGCCTCTTTTCACGCGTCCATTTCTTCGGGCTGTCCCAGATATCGCCCTTGCATCTGCAACTCCTGTCCCGGCTTAAATCCTTTTTCAACATCAGTATATACAGCCTGAACCCATCCCGTGAATATTGGGAGGACATCAAGACACCCTTCGAGAAAAGATGGATCGAACGGAAGCAGGTCAGCGGCCTGAAACTTAGCCAGGACGAATGGTCGGCCGGCGACCTGTTTTCGGAAGTCGACCATGCCTTGCTGTCCGCCTGGGGAAAACCCGGCCGGGAGAGCATCCGCCTGCTTTGCCAGTTGACCGATTATGACTTTCATGCCGGTTTTTCAGAAATCCCACAGCCGGACGCCGTGCTTGCTGCCATCGGCCATGGGCTGCTGACTTTAGAAGGGCAGGGCGACAGGCCACCGCCGCTGGCGCAGGACACCTCGCTTCAGATCGTGGCCTGCCCGGGCGTACGACGGGAGGTGGAAACCGTATACAACAGTATCGTGCACAACCTGGAAACGGATCCGGATCTGTGTATGACCGATATCGCCGTGATGGTATCCGACATGTCACGATACAAACCCGTTGTGGATTCGGTGTTCAACCGGCAGCCGGCACGGATAGCCTATAACCTGGTGGATTCGAATGCCCGAACGGAAAGCGTTTTCGCCCAGGCGGTACTGGCCGTGATGGAATTGTCCCGTGGCACTTTTTCCAGAAAAGAGGTGTTCGCCCTGTTGCGTAACCCATGTGTCATGCAGCGGTGGCGCTACGGGCCGGAAGCGCTGAGTGTCTGGATCGGCTGGGCCGATGCGCTGGGTATCTTCCACGGTTATGAAAACAAGGCCACCCACGCCGGAATGACCCCTTCCGGCGGGCTTTTTTCCTGGCGGCAGGGGCTGGAGCGGATGCGGATATCCCGTATATTGACGTCACCGGCCGCCGCTGCCGGTGCACCCAGACCCCATTTCAACGGTATCGTGCCATTTAGCGATATCAACACGGGAGACGACCGGCTCCTGGAGAAATTCTGCGGGATAGTGGAATCGCTGCACCGGGCGGTGGGGTCTCTCAGGATGGAATCGGCCCCGGCGAAAAAGTGGCGGGAAACCTTTTTCAGCGTGGTGGACCGATTCATCGAGATCTCTGCGGAGATGCGCGGGGAGGAAACCGTTTTTCAATCCCTGGTGGGTGCCTTTGACCATTTCGTGCATTACGATGCCCTGAGTCAGTTTCAACCCGGCCGCCCGCTGACAGCCGATGCGCTGTGGTTATTTGTGCGGGCTCACCTGGAAGGGATCACCGGCGGGCAAGGTGACTATCTTACCGGCGGTGTGACCGTATCCGCCCTGATGCCCATGCGGCCCATTCCGTTTCGTGTGGTCTATGTGCTGGGGCTGGAAGAGGGTCGCTTCCCCGGACGTGTGCACGACACGCTGCTGGATTTACGGGGCAAAAAGCGCCGCATCGGCGACATTAGCCCTGCCGAACGCAATCGCTATCTGTTTCTGGAGATCCTCGTATCCGTGAGCTGCAAACTCTACCTGAGCTATGTGTCCCGGGACCTTCAAAAGGACCGCGACCTGGCGCCCTGTTCCGTGGTCCACCAGTTGCAGCGATACGTGGAGCAGCAAGTCTTGGGTGGACAATCCTTCCGTTTCAGCCAGATCCCCATCAAGGCTGACAGCCCGGCTTACCTTGCACCGGATGCAATCAACGACTGGTCAGACGTGATGGTCAACAGCAGTCAGGCGCAGCGGCTCAACTGCTATCGCCGCAGTGGACGGTGGCATGCATTTTTGGACCAGGCGACATCTTCAGATCTGAAGACCGTTGACCGATACCGCCCGGATTTAGCATTGCCGAACCCTTTAGCGGACCACGAACCCGCCGAAGCCGTCTCCATGACCATCGGCCTGCTGCGGCGCTTTCTGCTGGATCCGGTTGAAGTGGTCGGGCGATATCACCTGGGAGTCGGTGAACAGGCCGATCCAACAGCCGAACTGGCTGAGATGGCGGATGAGCCCCTATCGTCTCAATTTCCCATCGATTTTGAAATCCGTACCGCCCCGGTGCAAAACTGGTTGAGTGCCCAGTTGAATGGTTCATTCTGCCAGCTGTCGATAGATCGGCTGGAGACTGAATTCGACTCGGTCTATGCAGATCTGTCCCGCAAAAGCCTGCTTCCGGCCGGCGCTTTTGCCGTGCATGACAAATCCAGATTAAAACAGCAGGTACTGGCCGTCGGAGCGAACCTGTATCCTTTCGTCGAACAGATGCGAACGGCCCGCCGGCTCTTTTCCGCCGTTATGGTGGGGGCGGTCATGGACGATGTCGTCGAGACCGGCG
Source organism: Desulfosarcina sp. (assembly GCF_033791525.1). Taxonomy (GTDB): domain Bacteria; phylum Desulfobacterota; class Desulfobacteria; order Desulfobacterales; family Desulfosarcinaceae; genus Desulfosarcina. Next base: position 7,771 of record NZ_JASJGN010000254.1, on the reverse strand, counting down.
GGATTCAACTCAGTTTTAATCCGGTTGCGATCGATCGACCGGGTTTGGATGTTCACCGTTTTCCGGAAACCGTCCACCTCAACGGCGGCATGCCATGGGTCTGGCAGACAACCGATGAAGCCTGGCACTGCCTGGTGGTCACCGGTTCCAATCGACGATCCAGGCTCCCGGACAAATATGTGATCAGCCCCTTGCTGACCCTCATGGCCATCGCCACCGGCGGCGAACCCTATCCGTGGTCCGACGTCAACCGAATGGCCGTGCATGTCATCTACCGGGAGCATGTGCTGAATCTCGATTACGTGTTGGATCCGAAGCGATCCGCAGGCTATCTGGCCGGGTTGGTGGGAGACTTCTTTTCGCCGTCGCCGTTGGAATGGCTGCCTTTCGAGACGCTTTTTGCCAACGCCGGCCTGCGGGCATTCATCGGTCAGGATGGGGTCAACGATGCCGACCGGAAGGCCTTTTTCGAATTACTGACTGAAACCATGCATGCGGAGGCAGACGTGCGGAGTGAACTCGCCGGGGCAGAGATTACACCGGGCATCCTGGACCTTGCCAGGCGGCGATTCAGGGTGTTTTTGCCATGATCGTTTCATCACCCACCGCTTTTCATCCCATCGGCGACATCGACGCGATGGATCTTTCCCGCCATGCCCTGGTGGAGGCCTCTGCCGGCACGGGAAAGACGTATACCATCGAGAACCTGGTGATTCGCCTGCTCAAGGAAGAGCCGGATCTGAATCTGGAGAACATCCTGCTGGTGACCTTTACCGAAAAAGCCACCAGTGAACTGAGGCTGCGCATCCGCCAGAAAATTGAACAGACCCTGGACGGCGATCAGCCTTTGAACGATGCCGTCCGGAAAAAGCTGGCACAGACCCTGGATGGGTTCGACAATGCCGCCATCTATACCATTCATGGCTTTTGTCACACCCTGCTGAAGGAATTTCCCTTTGAAACCGGAAACCTGTTCCAGCAGGAAGTGATCGACGACGGCCCGCTGCTGGAGAAACTGCTCCGGGGTCAGATGCGTTCAGACTGGCCGCGCCGATACGGCCGGCGTCTGGAAGTGCTGCTGGCTCTGGCAAACTTTTCAGCCAATACGGATGGATTCATACAAACTGCCGTCAATTTGGTCCATCGGCTTTCCGATGATCCGGACCGTGAGATACTGGTTCCTGATCCTGCCGAGTTGAATGTTGACGACCTTTGGCAGACGGCCCAGCAGACGATTCTCGCGCTCAAATCGATGGTGGGGCCGCCGCCACGATTCTCGGACGGGTATGGTCGACTCAACATTCACGCGCGGACCAAAGCATCGGTCATCCGGGATATGATTGAACCCATTGAACGGGCCCTGGAACGGGTGGATGCCGATGCCTGCCCGCTATCCGAAATCATGGCGGTTGTCGCAACCCTCGGTGCGCGCCATTCGTCCGGTGAACGGAACATCGACCGTCTGGTTCCTCAGAAATGGCTGAAGGTCGGGGAAAACCTGCATGAATGCCCCGACCTGGCGACGATCACGCAGCGATTCGAAGAGCTGGTCCATTTGTTTTCACACCTTTCCCATGTGCTGATGCTGACCTCGGTAGGCCAGTTGCGGGCGGATGCCCGGGCCATGAAGGTTCGAAACGGGTGGCTCAGCTACCAGGATATGCTTACCCGTGTGGCCGACTTCCTGACGGGGGAGGGGGCCGACGAAGGAATCCGTAAAATCCGCAACCGATATCGGGTGGCCTTCGTGGATGAATTTCAGGACACCGATGATGTGCAGTGGCAGATTTTCAGCACCCTTTTCCTTCAATGCCACGATGATCCGGCGACCCACCGGCTTTTTCTGATCGGTGACCCCAAGCAAGCCATTTATGCCTTTCGTGGGGCCGATGTGTTCACCTATCTGGGTGCCCGGCAGCGGATGAAAACCCTGGCCGGACGTGGGCTGGCCAACCTGTATGACCTGAGGGTGAACTGGCGCAGTGCACCGCAGCTGGTGGAGCGCTTCAACCGACTTTTTTCCCACGACGCCTGGTTCGGTACCCGGGAAGAAACAAACCCCTTCGAGATCGGTTACCTGCCGTCAGCGTCGCCGGAACCCGATCAACGGCCTGCTGCACTCAGCTGCGATCGGTCACAACGACCGCCGTTCAATGTCATGGACTTAACCGCGGCGACAAGCCATGCGGCAGCCAAAACGCTGCTGGCTCATTTTGTTTGCCGGGAAATTGGCTACCTGGTGGGGCAGGGGGGAATCCGTATCCCCGATCGGGATGGTCCGGATCGGGCCCTTCATTTCAACGATATCGCCATTCTGGTGAGAAGCCAGTCAGAGTTTACACTTATCGAACCCCTGCTGAAGGAATCGTCCATCCCTTACGCCTACTATCGCAAGCCTGGCCTGTTTCAATGCCGGGAAGCCCACTGGTTGAGCATGGCGCTTCGTGCGGTCTGCAACCCACAGCTGGCCGCCTCCGTCAGACTGGCGTTGCTGACACCTTTTTTCGACATTGCTCCGGCTGATTTGGAATCACGGCGGGAACTGCCAGCCGACCATGCCAGCCAACAGCTGCTGGCGCGCTGGCATGTCCACGCCCAAAGACGACGCTGGGGGCTGCTGTTTCAGTCGCTGGTGGAAGATTCAGGCCTGAACCTCCGTCACTGCATGGATCCGGGATGGGACCGCACCGAAACCAATTTTCAGCAGCTCTTCGATTATCTGGAGGCAGCGGCCTACACGAGGAACCTGGATATGGGGGGGGTGGTTGCCTTACTGGACAGCCTGCGCCTTTCCGATATGGGTGCTGGATCCGACGACGACATTCACCAGATCGAGGACGAGGGAGACAAGGTCCAGATCCTGACCATGCATGTAAGCAAGGGGTTGGAATTCCCAGTGGTTTTCATCGCCGGTGGCCTGACCGTCCGTAGTGACGGCGGTATTCAGGTGTATCACACGGCGGATCCAGCGCATCCCGAACAAGCCTGCCGGAAGGTGATCGACCTGACGGCAAATACCGGAAAAGCCCAGGCGGAAAAAGAAAACGAAGATGAAAATAAAAGGTTGTATTATGTAGCGCTTACCCGTTCACGCTTCAAGCTTTACGTTCCTTATTATCCCGACAGCAGAAACTACAGCTGGCGTGGGCCCATCTGCCGGTTTGTCTCCCATAGCATCGGACAGATGTTTCCGAATGCCGGGGATACAGCGGCGACCGGCAGTGGTTGGCATAAAGCTGCCTTCCATGCGGCCGGCGCATCTGGCACCATCCCCGCCCGCGACGACAGCGGGGAGAAGCCCGTGCGGATGGCGGCCGGACACCTGCTGCCGGCGCAAACTGATTTCCGGCGTCGAAAAATATCCCTGGAATCCTTTTCCAGCATCGGCCACCGGATGGTTCAATCACGCGACACCGTTGGCCGAGTAGCCGCTTTTCGCCTGGTCGACGCGGTTCGGCGGGAAGATGATGAACCCCTTGCTGTCCTACCCCCCGAATCCATGGATCCGGATCTGTCTGACGGGCTCCCCGGCGGTACCCGAATGGGGTCCATGTTTCACCACATTTTCGAGCATATCGATTTTCGGTCAGTGATGGACGGTCCGGTTGACCTCCTGGCTGATGATGGTGCACGCCTTGTGATTGAATCGGCGCTCGCATTTTTCAGGATCGAGCCGCGATGGGCACCAACGGTTGCCCGGATGGTTGCCGCGACCTTGAGAATGCCAATCGGTGACAATGGCCCGGCGCTGTTCCTGGGCCGGCTGGCTCCGGACCAGCGGCGGCATGAAATGGAATTTTATTTTCCCCTGGTGGAACCATTACCGAAACGGTTACGGGTGTTCGGTTGCAGCTTATCCGGTAACCTCTGCGGGGAAATGGTGATCCGTGGATTCATTGACTTGGTGTTTTTGTGGCAGGGTCGTTACTACATCGCTGATTGGAAATCCAACCGGCTGGAAGATGGATATGGTCAATCCGCCATGGCCGAGGAGATCACACGGGCCGGTTATGAACTCCAGTACCAGTTATACACCATTGCCACTTTGAGATGGCTCAAGCGATACATGGGGGACCGCTTTGACCCGCATCATCATTTCGGTGGCGCATTTTACCTTTTTATCCGGGGCATCGGGAGCGGCGGGCAGAACGGTGTTTTTCACGTCGCCCCGGAACAACTGCTGCCCCTGGAAGCCCTTGAGCAAGCTATCCAGAAAAAGATTGCGGACCTTCAATGGTAGACCATCAAAAGGAAACCCTACGCGACAGGCTCAGGCGCTTCGGAATCGATGCAGGGCCCACGGATACGAACGGCTTGCCGGTCCTGTTCGCCGATCTGGGACTCTCGGACCTGGACCTGATGACCATTCGGGATCTGTTGCAGGTTGGCCCGGAACCTGTGGATAACGGTTTAATCTGCATGCTGGGATTGATGTTTTCGGCCCTTGGTGAAGGCAGTCTGTGTCTGGTCCTGGACACGGATCATCTGAAGGAATCCGTGCCGCAATCAGCCGATCCGGCTGTGTGGAAACTGATCACCGGGTTTATGGGCCGCCTCGATGAGGGACGCTACGACAAGTTGATCGACCGGGCTGGCGGCGGTGATTTCAAACCGATGGTGCTGGACGGGACGACCGGCCGCCGGCGGCTATATTTTCAGAAGTTTCATTATCACGAAAGGCGCCTTAAGCAGCGATTAAACTCATTTTTAGCGCTGCACGAAGACCACAAACCGCCCGACGAAGCCATACAGACCGTAATTGATGAATTGTATGGCGAAGAGGCGGTGATTCGCAAGGGTGCCGACAGAAAGCCGATCATCCGGGATCCGTTTCAGGTCGATGCCATCCGGGCGGCACTGGCCGCCCCACTGCTGGTCGTTTCCGGTGGGCCGGGAACCGGGAAGACGTCATTGCTGATGAATATCCTCCGGGCGCTGGTTCGAACCGGGACCGATCCCTCACGGATCATGCTGGCCGCCCCCACGGGTCGCGCCGCCCAGCGGATGAGCGAAGCGTTGATGTCTAATCTGGCCAGCATCGCTGACCCTGATAGCGCTGACCTGAAACTGGGACGTCTGCGCGCCTCCACCTTGCACAAACTCCTGGTTTACCGCAGCCGTACCGGCGGTTTCTTATTCGGCGAGCGGCGTTTCATCCCGGCCGACGTGATTGCGGTGGATGAGGTGTCCATGGTTGATGTGGTGATGATGGATCGGCTCTTTCAGGCCATCGAACCGGGTCGAACACGGGTGATTCTGATCGGCGACAAGGATCAACTGCCCTCGGTAGAGGCAGGATCGGTGCTGGCAGATATGAGTCCGGCAGCCGGCAGCGTATTCGCAAAGCATTTTGTGGAACTGCGCAATGTCTATCGCTCGGCCGGGCAACTGCTCGAACTGGCGCAGGCCATCAATGGCGGCCATCCGGTTTCCCTGAAACCAGTGGGTTTTGACCGGGCCTTAGCCCTAAAAGACCGGCGGTGGGCCTTTGTAACCGCCGGAGATGGGGAGGCCATGAACCGGCATTTAGATCGGTGGGTCATGCACCAGTATGTTCGGCCAAAAAAAGAAAATGCGCTTTGTTACGTGGATCTTGTGCGGCAATTGATTCGACGGACGGACGCGCCGGATTCCATGGACGGTGAGGAACGAACGGATCTGCTCAACAGGCTTTTCACATTCGCATACCGATGTCGAATATTGACTGTGCTGCGCCATGGCCGCACCGGCGCGCGGTGGGTCAACGGCCGCATTGCCGCCGGCCTGAGGCAGATCCTCGATCCAGACGGCAACCCGGACCCTCGTCTGTTCAACGGCGCATTGATCATGATTACCCGCAACGATTACACCCGGGACCTTTTCAACGGGGATGTGGGGCTGGTGGCGCGTCAGTCTGATGGCATGTATCGGGTCTATTTCAAACGTACGGGCGGGATTGTGGCTTTTCCCGCATCCGGACTGACCGATTGGGATCTGGCGTTTGCCATGACCGTTCACAAAAGCCAGGGGTCTGAATATGACGACACCCTGCTGGTTCTGCCCGACGATTCAACGCATCGGTTGCTGACTCGGGAAATCGTCTATACGGCTGTAACACGCGCCTCCCGACGTCTGATTGTTTACGGGACGGTTGCGGCGTTTCAAACGGCCCTGAAACGAAAAATACAGCGGCAGTCCGGGTTGATGGGGTAACCGGCAGGATAAATGGAGGCGGGTGGTGATTTTTTTTGCCGTTATCGCTATGGTGAAAAAGATCGCCGGAAAAGGGCCCCGATTTATGAAAAATTTTACCCATTCGCTGTGATAGGATGGTATGGCAATCAGCAGCTTACTGAAAAGAATAAATATTAACCCATTGAAAAACATATGAATTCGGTGTTTTATTCAAAACTGGCCCATGATTTGCTGAGAAAGTTGAAGATTGAACGCGATTAAGGAAAGGCAGCGCATGGGAATCCAAGGATGGTTTGTGCATTTGTGCAGATTGTGGGGTTTGACACCGGATTCGGCAATGCTCCATGACCGATCAGACATCCGCAACCAATGTCTGATTGCTTCAGAATTTGGTTATTTCGGAAATGTGGATTCAGCACTGATAAGAAATCTGAATGGCTCCGGAGCTTTTGTTGAAACCCGAAAACGATTTAGTATCGGCGAAGTGGTGCGGCTGAAATTTCCGCTGCACTATCTCGATCCACCGGTAGAGCTAACCGGCGTAATCGCATGGACGGGTTCGGACGGCGTTGGGGTAAAGTTCAACCCAGATGAGAGTTAGGCAAAACCCCTCCAACAAAAAAGGCAATTGAAGAACACGCCCGTTGACAAGTCGTGGATAAACTTTTACGATGCTGATATAATTCATGATACCAAGGGGGTGAATATGAACAAAGGGGATCTGATCGAAGCACTGAAAAGAAAAAACGGCTTTACTCGAGAGAAAGCCGAGCGGGTGATTGATCTTTTTTTCGGGGAAATGACCAACGCGTTATCTAATGGCGACCGCGTTGAAATCAGAGGGTTTGGGAGCATCTTTGTGAAACAGTATGGGTCCTATGAGGGGCGAAATCCAAAGACGGGGGAATCGGTAACCGTCAAATCCAAACGACTGCCTTTTTTCCGGTGTGGAAAAGAACTAAAGAAACGGGTGGATAATTTAAGCAACTGATTGACTGCGTTCAACAAACCCCTTCTCGTTCTCGTTTGGCTGCCAAGGCAATCTGTCCTTGGAAAAAAAACCGACGGACCTGCCTTTCGCCGCCTGTTCAAGGTCGGGAGTGTCTATCCTCGATTTCCATATGTCACAATCTGCCCACCCGACTTCAGACCGAAGACAATCATGAATACACCGCTTGTAAAAGCAGGAAGCATCCACCATCTTCGGCAATCGCCAAACCGGGTCCCTCACCTTTTTCGACCGGGCCCCAAACCGGAAAACGTGGGGAATGATCCCCAATCAGCCCCTCAAGACAAAACATCGACGGCCTCCGAGGATGGTATTGTCTGTCGCCAATGCCTCCACGGGATTACTTCGATCGCAGAGCGCAAGCTTATCAACGGCGCACACGCGCATACGTTTGCCAATCCGGAAGGCATCGTTTTTGAAATTGTCTGTTACCGGGACGCCTGGGGATGCGGTTATGTCGGACCCAGCTCGTCCCAATTCACCTGGTTTGCCGGCTACGTGTGGCGCATTGCCGTATGCGCCAATTGCCATGTTCACCTTGGATGGCGCTTCTCGACAGCTGCGGGCCATTTTTTTCACGGGTTGATC
>NZ_JASJGN010000253.1:0-4509 GCF_033791525.1 Desulfosarcina sp. | reverse complement strand
ATTCGGGTCTGGGACGGCCCGCGTCAGGAGGTGCTCTCGCCCGTTTGGATGGCAAACGACAACGGTCCGAGGCCTTTTTCCATTGGTGAATATCCCCTGTTAACGGAAGTCCAAGCGTTACAGGCCCTGGATGCGTCAGTTGCCGCCTATGATCACGGAAGGGGGTTGTGGCCCACCCTGTCCGTGGCCGAGCGCATTGATCATATGCAGCGCTTCGTTTTCCGGATGATCGAAGCAAAGGACCCGGTCGTGCGATTTCTGATGTGGGAGGTTGGCAAATCGCTCCATGATTCGCAAAAGGAGTTCGACCGGACCATTCAATACATCAACGACTCCCTCGCCGCACTGAAAGACCTGGACCGCAATTCTTCCCGGTTCACCATCGAGGAGGGAATCATCGGCCAGATCCGGCGCGCACCCCTGGGTGTGGTGCTCTGCATGGGACCGTTCAATTATCCGCTCAACGAGACCTTCACGACGCTGATACCCGCACTGCTCATGGGCAACACCGCGATCCTGAAGCCGCCCAAGCACGGTGCGCTGCTTTATGCACCGCTCCTGGCGGCCTTTCGCGATGTTTTTCCGCAAGGGGTGATCAACATCATCTATGGCGAGGGGAGAAAAATGATTCCCCCGCTCATGGCATCCGGCAAGATCAACGTACTGGGTTTGATCGGCACGAGCAAGACAGCCAACGCACTGAAAAAACTGCACCCTAACCCCAATCGCCTGCGCTGTGTGCTGGGGCTGGAGGCCAAGAACCCGGCCATTGTGCTCGAAGGTGCCGAGCTCGATCTGGCCGTCCGGGAATGCGTACTCGGCTGCCTTTCCTTCAACGGGCAGCGCTGCACGGCACTTAAGATCATTTTTGTGGAAGCCGGCATTGCGGCGGCGTTTCTCGAGCGCTTTGCCGCGGGTGTTAACGCCCTTGCCTTTGGAATGCCATGGCAGGAAGGGGTTTTCATAACCCCGGTCGCAGAAAAAGACAAAACGGATTACCTGCGAGAACTGGTGTCGGACGCAGTTGCCCAAGGTGCCCGGGTCGTGAATCCCTTCGGAGGAACGGTTTGCGGCAGCTTCTTTTTTCCTGCCGTCCTCTATCCGGCCAACTCTGAAATGAGAGTCTATCATGAAGAGCAGTTCGGGCCGGTAGTTCCCGTGCTGCCCTTCGACAACATAGACCAGCCCATCGCCTACATGATCAATTCCAACTACGGCCAGCAAGTCAGTATTTTCGGCAGCGACCCGGACCAGATCGCTCGATTGATCGACCCGCTGGTCAACCAGGTCTGCCGGGTCAACATCAACAGCCAGTGCCAGCGGGGACCGGACACGTTTCCCTTCACGGGGCGTAAGGATTCCGCCGAAGGCACTCTTTCCGTTTCCGACGCCTTGCGAGTGTTTTCCATTCGAACCCTGGTTGCCGCCAAACAGACGGAGTTGAACAAACAGATCATCACCCGCATCGTGCGGGAACACAAAAGCAAATTTTTGGCGACAGACTTTATTCTTTAATGAAGCTACACTTGCTGCATTTTGCAAGGCAAACCGGACCACTTTGGTCGGATCCATTATGCCGGCTACCATCAGATCTTCATAGATGTCCGTTTGGGCATTGTAGCCAAAAGACTCCTGGCCGTTTCTGACTTTATCGATGACGACAGAACCTTCAGCACCGGCATTTTTGGCAATCTGATGAAGCGGCTCCACCATGGCGCGCATGACGACTTTCACCCCCAGCTTGTCTTAATCGATGTCGATCCGTTTAGCCTTGCCGAGGTCTGCAACCGTTAAATTTTCCAATTTGGTCCCTAAATCCTCGGAGACCACCTGCCCGCCGGTTAAAACGGCAATGTCTTCCAGCATGGCTTTTCGTCTGTCGCCGAAACCCGGCGCCTTGACCGCTGCGACCTGCAGGGTGCCTCTCAATTTATTGACTACCAGGGTGGCCAAAGCCTCCCCGTCCAGATCTTCTGCAATGATCACGTAAGCGTCGTCACCGAAAGAAACCAAAGGCAATACAGGGGAAAATTATCTGTCTTTACACGTCGAAATAACTTCAGGTTTCACAGGTACCGGTGTCCGGCAGGTCGTTGACCCGGTTGCGTTCACGATACAAATAGATTAAAATAGCTGCATTCCTATCGGGTGCCAAGCGACTGCCAATACAATTTTCGATAAACGAATAGCATGGAACGACTATATGAAAAAAGCGTTTCTGGAAATTTTCAACAGCATTCTCGGTTCGATTCGAGAGCCGTTGGTGGTGCTCGATCCTGATCTGAAAGTGATCAAGGCCAACCCCTCTTTCTACCTCACCTTCAACGTGAACCCCGAACAGACGGAGGGAACGTTGATATATGATCTCGGCAATCGTCAATGGGACATCCCCAAGCTGAGAGAATTGCTCGAAGAGATTCTCCCTCAGAATACCAAATTCAATGATTTTGAGGTGGAGCATGACTTTGAGACCATCGGCCGGAAGATCATGCATCTGAATGCCCGGCGGATATACAACGAAGGAAACCAAACCCAGCTGATTCTATTGGCCATCGAAGATGTGACGGAGCGTGAATATTACAAAAGACATCTTGAGGAAATTGTTGAACAGCGAACCACCGAACTGAGAATAGCAAGGGAGGAAGCACTAAACAGCAAGCATCTGGCAGAAAATGCCCTTGCTGAAATCAAGCAGTTGACCAACCAACTCGAAGCCGAGAGAGCCTATCTTCAGGAAGAGATCAAACTGGAATTCAACCATGAAAACATTATCGGCCGAAGCAACGAAATCAAATATGTGTTCTACAAGGTCGAACAAATCGCCGCCACGGATACCAACGTCCTGGTATTGGGCGAAACCGGAACCGGCAAAGAACTGGTGGCACGCGCGATTCACGGCTTGAGCCTGCGTAAGGATCGGGCCCTGGTAAAAATGAATTGTGCCGCCCTGCCTTCAAACCTCATTGAAAGCGAGCTTTTCGGCCACGAGAAAGGCGCCTTCACCGATGCGCATTCCAGACGGTTGGGACGCTTCGAGATTGCTAACGGCACCACCCTGTTTCTGGATGAGATCGGCGAACTGCCCCTGGAGTTGCAGCCCAAGCTGCTCCAGGTGATCGAGACCGGCGAATTTGAACGCCTGGGCAGTTCCGACACGATTAAAGTCGATGTCCGCATCATTGCCGCCACCAATCGCAACCTGGAAGCGGAAGTTCGCAAGGGCGCCTTCCGGGAGGATCTCTGGTACCGGCTGAATATTTTTCCGATCACCATGCCGCCGCTCAGGGAACGCAGGGAGGACATCCCGCTGCTGGTCAATTATTTTATTGATAAAATTTCAAAAAGACTGGGAAAAACCATCAGTCTGGTCCCGGTGAATGTGATGGACGTGTTGCAAACCTATCATTGGCCCGGCAATATTCGCGAACTCGAAAATGTCCTCGAACGAGCGGTGATCAACTCGTCAGGTCCCAAACTGCATCTGGTTGATGATCTTAAAAAGCCCAATAAGGATTTCACAAAGGCCAATCGCACATTAGCGGATGTAGAGCGGGAGTATATTCTTCGGGTGCTTGAGCAGACCCATTGGAAAGTCAGCGGAAACAACAGTGCGGCCGAAATCCTTGATCTCGACCGAAGCACCTTGCGCGCACGCATGCGCAAACTGGATATTAACAAACCATAAATCCTCATAAAATTACTTTTTTTCCCGGCATCTCGATAAAAGGAGGTCACGCATGTTCAGACATATTCTTTGTCCGACCGACTTGAAAGAGCGCGCGTACATCGCTCTGAGAAAGGCCGTTCAAATTGCCCATCAGTTCAATTCGACAATCACGTTACTGAATGTCCACCCGGAGTTTATCGCTCAACGGGAGCGCGAAATGCTACGGGTCAGTTTTGACGGCCTTAAAGAAAAATACCGGCGGATCGCCATCGAATCACGCAAAGAGATGATGGCTGAAATTGGCAACCTGCATGCAGAGGATATTCAGGTCGACTATGAGATACGCCAAGGCAAACCGGAACGGGTCATTGCGGAAACGGCTGGAAAACTCGGTATCGATCTGATCGTCATTTGCACCGATGGCAGGAACACCATCAAGGACTTTGTAACCGGTACGATTACCGAGCAGGTCATCAACCATGCATCCTGTCCCGTCTTGGTTATTCCATACCCAAAAAACAAATAATCTTTCGAATTATTAACGAGGGATTGACCTGCTTTCGGCAAATGGGATGGGCGAGGTACGAGCCCATCCTTGGTTCGGTATTATTCGCCAACCATAATTGATCAACTCGAAAAAGTCGCCTTTCCGACGGATTCGTAAAAAGCCCGAGATCAAGGCTTGCGGGCCGCGATAGCGCGCTTGAGCGAGCGAACAATAAATCGATCGCCATCCTTTAGGCGAACATTCATGTTCCATCCCGAGAATACCGCTATCGCGGGTGCCGTAGGCAGCGTACTTAAGGTACTCCGCAGTGACGAAGGATGAAGCATAACGCAGA
>NZ_JASJGN010000252.1:0-11665 GCF_033791525.1 Desulfosarcina sp. | reverse complement strand
GCCGCCATGGACAAAAAGCAAACCATCGCCAGTGACATGGCGACCCTCTTTGAAACCCTCATGCCCGTGTATGCGGGTGCGGCCGAGCGCAGCGCCTGACAGCGCAGCGAAAGCGGGGTTATAAAAACTGCCGGCCGGCGTCAGCCGTTTTTTTCGGCAATCGGTTCCGCATGATGGCAGGCCACCTGCCGACCCTAACGAAGCCGAAGGCGAGACCGCTGTCAGGTGAGATGTCGGTCATGTCGAGACAGTGTTTGTGGAAGGTGCATCCGGGTGGGGGGAGGGGAGTTCTCCTTCATGTTTTCTGCTGATCTATACACCCACAGGCGACAGTGCCTCAAGGCGGATGTCCGATCCGGTCTGATCCTGTTGCTGGGAAATAGACAAAGTCCGATCAATGCGTCGGACAATTGCCATTTTTTCCGCCAGGACAGTTCATTTTTGTATTTTTGGGGTCTCGACCTGCCGAACCTGGCAGCTGTCATCGATGTGGATGCGGGTACGGAAACGGTTTTCGGCGACGATATGTCGCTGGATGACGTGGTCTGGAGCGGTCCACAACCCTCTTTACTGGAGCGATGCCGGGGCATCGGTGTTGACCGGTCAGCGCCTTCAAGTCAATTGTCTGCGGTTGTCGCCGCGGCTACCAAGAGACAACGACCGGTTCATTTTCTGCCGCCATACCGCATGGATCAGACGATGCAGCTGGCCGGTCTTTGCGCCATGGCGCCTTCGGCCGTTGCCGGCAATACGTCGGCAAGGCTTATCCGATCAGTGATCCGCCTGCGGTCGGTGAAAAGCGAAGCGGAACTGGATCAAATCGTGGCGGCACTGGTGATTAATGCCGCCATGCAGACCACCGCCATGCGCATGGCCACGCCGGGACGATACGAGCGTGAGGTGGTGGGTGCAATAGAAGGCCTTGCTTACGGGCGGTCAGGTAAACGTCCACCGTTCAGGACCATTTTTTCAATTCATGGCCAGACGCTGCACAACCATAGTCACGACAATCTGATGCAGGCTGGTCGCCTGGCGATCTGCGATTGTGGCGCGGAATCGCCAATGGGCTATGCCAGCGACACGACCCGCACCATTCCGGTGGGCGGCCGGTTTACCAGTCGTCAAAAGGAGATCTACGAGGTCGTGCTGGGGATGCAGGCGGATGCGCTGGCTGCCATGAGGCCCGGTATCCCGTTTAAGGATGTTCACCAGATCGCCGCCCGACGGCTCTCATCGGACCTCAAGGACATCGGTTTGATGCGCGGGGATGTGGATCGCGCCGTCCAGACAGGGGCGTATGCCCTCTTTTTTCCCCATGGCCTGGGGCATATGCTGGGCCTGGACGTGCACGACATGGAGTGTTTAGGAGAAGACGAAGTGGGGTATACGGACGATATCCGTCGGGACAGTCAGTTCGGCATCAACCGCCTTCGGCTGGCCAAACCCCTGGCGCCGGGTTTTGTGGTGACCGTAGAGCCGGGAATTTACTTCATTCCCCAACTGGTCCAACAATGGCGCGGTGCAAACCGGTTTCCCGATCTGATCGACTACCGCAAACTGGAATCTTATCTGGATTTTGGCGGGGTGCGTATCGAAGACGATGTGCAGGTAACGTCCACCGGTGCAACCGTTCTGGGAGCGCCCATTCCAAAGGCGGTGGCGGCCGTTGAGTCCTGCTGCAGTGATTGACCGACCGGGATACAAATGGATCAACTGATGGTTTGGCGATGCTTGGATACCGTATCGGCCGGGGAGGGTCTATCGGTTTGGTCGTTTTCATCAAGCAATATAATATACGAAAACGGAGACGAAAGGGGCGCGCCGCTTTTTTCGGAGCGGTCCTTTGCCTCTGGCGATTTTTTCCGCTGGCGAATCTCGTCGATTGAAATGGTTTTGGCCATGATTCAGACCGCCGGCCTACCCGATGCGCCGTTGACACCGATCAGCGTTGCATGCTCGGGCGATAGCCCTTGTTCGTTAGCATCAATGAGAGAGAAGGCACTTTAACTGTATTAAGAAATGGAACGCTTGCAGGAAAGTAAAATTAATTCGAATCTGCGATTCGCAATGATCAAAACCAGTGAAAGCAGGTCAATTCCCATGCCGTAAGCTGGCTCATTGCGCTCCCAGAACGTATACCCAAAAAACCCCCCATTTACAAGTGCCAATGTGAAGGTCGAATCACCCTGCTCGGTGGTCTGCTTCTGGTTTCCAGCAGTGTTGCGGTTATCCTTGTGGGTGCCGTATTGGTGCTTCTGATTCTGGTTCCCAATCTCCTGAAGACCGGTCGGTCAATCCCCGCATCGGCCTGACAGGCGACAACACGCAGAGCGATCGAGAGATGGATCGTGGTTGATGGACAAAAAATGAACACGGATTATACGGTCCCGGCCCTGAAAAAAGGGCTCCAGATTCTGGAATTGTTTTCAGTCCGGCAGCGTGTGCTGACCGTCGGTGAAGTGGCCGAGCGGCTCGAGGTCAGTACATCGGCCATCTATCGTACCATCGTGACACTGACCGAGATGCATTATCTGAAAAAAGCCGGCCGGAATGCATACGAGCTTGGCCCCATGGTGCTTTCACGTGGCTTTTGTTATCTCGCCTCAAGAGATATCCTGAACACGGCCGCCACCCGCCTGGACGAACTGCGCGATGAAACCAGCGCCTCCTGCCATCTGGCCATCCGGGAAGGGATCGAAGCCATTTACATCTACCGGGCGGCATTACCTCAGATCATGATGGTGAATGTGCCAGTGGGTACCCGCTTTCCCTGTCACACGGTGTCCATCGGCCGCGCGCTGCTTTGCGGCCTCAGCGACGCCAGCCTGCGTTCGCACTATTCCGGCGTTCCCCTGGACGGATACGGCAGCGGCGGCATCAATTCACTGCCGCAGCTGTTGGTCGCCGTTGCCGAAGCACGGCGGACGGGGATCAGCGTCAGCGGATCCGACTTCTCTACGGCCATGGCCACTCCGGTGCGGGATTACACCGGAAATGTTGTGGCGGCCATCAATGTTTCCGTTCCCGATTTTATCATTGAAACGTCCGGCGTTCGCGACCATCTGATCGCGTGCCTGATGAACACCGCAGGACCATTTCGAGCGACATGGGATGGCCGGATGAGCAGTAATCATTGTCAACTTTCCTGACCATCGCGTCAGTACCGTGGACCGTCATCAAGTCATATCAAACCAAAGCGAGTGTATCATGAGAAAAATCGTTGAATGCGTTCCCAATTTTTCCGAAGGCAAAAACCGTGAGACCATTGATGCCATTGCCCAGGCCATCCGAAATACACCGGGATGCACCCTCTTGGATGTGGATCCGGGAAAGTCAACCAACCGGACCGTTTACACCTTCGTAGGCGATCCGGATGCGGTGATCGAAGGGGCATTGAACAGCGCCAGGGCCGCCAGGCAGAAAATCGACATGCGCACACACAAGGGGGAACATCCCCGCATGGGTGCCATGGATGTCTGTCCGTTCATACCCGTGGCCAACGTCACCATGGACGAATGTGTGGAGATCTCGAAGACCTTTGGCCGTCTGGCTGCAGAAGAATTGGGCGTCCCCTTTTTCCTTTACGAAGCCTCTGCGGTCGACGATTACCGCCGCAAACTGCCCCAGGTCCGCAAAGGGGAATACGAAGGATTGGCCGGGCGTCTGAAGGAACCCCAATGGAAGCCCGATTTCGGACCGGCCGAATTCATCCCCCAGTGGGGCGCCACCGCGACCGGTGCACGGTCTTTCTTGATTGCCTACAACGTCAATATCCTGGGCACCAGCAATCAGGCCCACCGCATCGCCCTGAATTTGCGTGAAGCCGGCCGGGGCCCGGATTCACCCGGCCGCCTAAAAGCGGTCAAGGGCATGGGCTGGTTTGTGAACGAATACAACATGGCCCAGGTAACGGTAAATTTAAACGACTATCAAGTGACGCCCATGCATGTCCTGTTCGAGGAAGTGAAAAGAGAAGCGGCTGCATTGAACGTCGGCGTTGCCGGATCGGAAGTCGTCGGGCTGATCCCTCTGGCATCGATTCTCATGGCTGCCGACTACTACATGGAGAAGGAAAAGCTGTTCATCCTCGACGAGGACCAGCGAGTCCGATTGGCGGTGGAACGGCTGGGGCTTAGCAGTGTGGCGCCGTTCGATCCAAAAGAGAAAATCATTGAATACCGAGTCGCCGGAGAAAGAGACGAACCGCTGGCCGGCATGAGCCTGAGAGCCTTCATCGAGGAAGTGGCTTCCCGTTCGTCGGCTCCGGGCGGTGGATCGGTGTCGGCCGCCCTGGCGGCCATGGGTGCCGGACTGGGGGCCATGGTGGGCAAACTGACCTACGGGGTTCGGAAGTTTGAATCGGTGGACGCCCAGATGAGAAAAAGCATCCCGCCGCTTCATGATGCGGCGGTCAGCCTGATTCCCATGATCGATGCGGATACGACGGCATTCAACGACTTCATGGAGGCGCTGCGCATGCCCCGGGGCACCGATGCCGAACGGTCCGAACGGGCCGAATGCATGCAGGCCGGGCTCAAGAAGGCCATTGACATTCCCCTGACGACCATGGAATTGGGCGACAGGGCCTGGGATGCCCTTTGCGAAGTGGCCCGCTGCGGGAATCCGGCATCCCGGTCTGACGTGGAGGTGGGGGCCAGAGCCCTGGAGACGGGGATCTGGGGCGCTTATAAAAACGTGATGATCAACATGGTTGAGATCACAGACGACGCATTCAAAAGCCGCGTTACCCTGGAGGCTGAATCCATTGTGAGCCGTGCGGCTCAAAAGTGCGCCGAGGTGCTTGAGATTTTAAAGGGGAGGTGATCGATGACAGATGCATTGGGACTGCTGGCCCTGCTGATCGGGCTGGAAATCGTGCTGGGGGTGGACAATGTATTGGTGATCGCCATCTTTGTGGGTCGATTGCCCGAAAACCAGCGGCAGAAGGCCCGCATCGTGGGGTTGAGCGTGGCCATGATAGCCCGCATTGTCATGCTGGCTGTGGTCGTGGCTCTGGCCAGCCTGACCCGGCCCATTGTGGCCAATTTCTCGGTTAGGGACCTGATCCTGCTGGCGGGGGGGTTGTTTCTGCTCTATAAAGCCGTTCATGAGATCCACCACACGGTCGAATTCAGGGAGTCGGAGCATGGACCGGATCAGCAGGCGTCCGGTGCCTTTGCGTCCATTATTACCCAGATCGTCCTGCTGGATATCGTTTTTTCAGTCGATTCGGTGATCACGGCGGTGGGACTGACCCAGCAGCTGTGGATTATCGTTTCGGCGGTGGTGCTCTCCTTTGTCGGGATTCTCTTCTTCGCCCGGCCCATCGGTGACTTCATCCTGCGCCATCCGGCTCTTAAAATCCTGGCACTCTCATTCCTGATTACCATCGGCGTGACCATTTTCATGGAGGGACTGCATAAACATGTGCCAAAGGCCTACATCTATCTGCCCATGGGATTTGCCCTGATGGTGGAAATGCTCCAGATGCGCTACGAGCAAAACCGCCACCGGAAGAAGGCCTGAGACCCCATGCCTGAAGATGTTTCTTTAAACGTGTCCCCCCGGGAGGCAGCTGACCCGGAAGGGATCCAGCGGGCCCTGGCCCGGACGATCGGCCGTCTTGTTGCCGCCGACCGCTTTGTGGTCGTCCGCCGTTCTGTCGACGCCCGCAAACGTCCGGTCCGGGTAAACCTGGGCGTTCATGTCTATGGCGACGGCGAAACCATGAGGCCGGAGCGGCCGGTCTTCGCCTACCGGGATGTGCGGTCTGCGGCGCCGGTGGTCATCGTGGGCGCCGGACCGGCGGGGCTTTTTGCCGCGTTGCGCTTGGTTGAACTGGGCCTCAGGCCTGTGGTGGTCGATCGGGGAAGGCCCGTCAAGGCCCGTCGCCGGGATGTGGCGGCCCTGAACCGGCGGGGGGTATTGGACAGTGAATCCAACTATGCCTTCGGCGAGGGAGGTGCGGGGACGTTTTCCGACGGCAAGCTTTACACCCGTTCCAGGAAAAGGGGAGATCACCGTCGGGTGCTCCACCGATTTCATCAGCACGGCGCCGATGGACACATTCTGTACGATGCCCACCCCCACATCGGATCCAACCGTCTTCCGGAGATTGTTTCGGCCATGCGGGCCACCATTGAAGCCCATGGCGGTGAAATACATTTTCAGCAGAAAGCCGTCGGGTTGTCGGTTTCCACCGGTCGGGCGACCGGCGTGATCCTGGCGGATGGGCATCACATCGAGGGGCGGGCGGTGGTTCTGGCCACTGGCCACAGTGCCCAGGATGTATACGAGATGCTCATGGATAAAAAGATTGCCCTTGAGGCCAAGCCCTTTGCCATGGGTGTGCGTGTGGAACATCCCCAGGGGCTCATTGACCGGATCCAATACCATGGCCAGCCCCGGAGTGGATACCTGCCGGCGGCTGCCTACAACCTTGCCCGACAGGTGGATGGCCGTGGCGTTTACAGCTTCTGCATGTGCCCGGGTGGCTTCATCGTGCCGGCGTCCACGCAGGAAGACGCCCTGGTGGTCAATGGCATGTCTTTTTCCAAACGCAATTCTCCTTACGCCAATGCCGGAATCGTGGTGGAGATCCGGCTTGCGGACATACCACGGTTGGAATCATCGGGCCCTTTGGCCGGTCTGAACTATCAGCGGACCTTGGAGCAGACAGCCTCCGTTAACGGTGGCGGCGGGGTGACCGCTCCCGCCCAGCGCCTGGTCGACTTTGTCAACAATCGATTGTCCGACGGCTTGCCGGCCTGCTCCTATCCGCCGGGCGTGGTGGCTTCAGCTTTGCACCAGTGGTTGCCCGATCCCATCCGCAGGCGGCTGCAGGTTGCCTTCAAGGCCTTTGATCGAACGATGAAGGGGTTTCTCACCAACGATGCGGTCGTGGTGGGGGTGGAGTCCCGTACGTCATCACCGGTGAGGATTCCCAGAGATGCGCAGACATTGCAGCATGTATCGGTCCGGGGGCTCTTCCCCTGCGGTGAGGGGGCTGGCTATGCCGGCGGCATCGCCTCATGCGCCGTGGACGGCGAGCGTGCCGCCGAAGCCGTTGTCCAATACCTCGCCTGACGGTCTATTCTCTCCTTTGGCGTAATACAGGATCAGGTCCATGTACATCTGGGCGGCGAGTTTTAACTGGGAGAGCGATACTGATTCTTCGGCGGCAGGCCAAATGGCTTTTATGCTGACATTTTTTCCATTTTCTTTTGTGCCGGTATGCTTTAGAATCGGAGTGTCGTTTCGGACGGCATCCCAAAATTCGCCGTCAACGTCAAACTGCCAACGTGGTGACGAAAACCGCATAACCCTTAATGGAGACCATGATGACACCTGCAATGCTCACCATCGGCGGTGCCCGTAGTGCATTGATCGCCCAGTCCGGTCGCATGTGCAATCGGCACGGCCTGGTGGCCGGGGCGACCGGCACCGGAAAAACGGTCACCCTGCAAACCCTTGCCGAAGGCTTTTCCCGCATGGGCACGCCGGTATTTGCCGTGGATGTCAAGGGAGACCTGTCCGGTATTGCCGTAGCGGGATCGCCCCATCCAAAGATCGACGAACGGCTGGCTAAAATTCCCTTGCCCGGTTATCGCCAGCAGCCCTGTCCCACACTGTTCTGGGATATGGACGGGAAAAACGGATCCCCGGTGCGAACGACCATTTCAGAAATGGGTCCGCTGCTGCTGGGCAACCTGTTGGAACTCAATGACACCCAGACCGGGGTGCTTTATGCCGGATTCGATCTGGCCGACGACCAGGGACTGCTGCTGCTGGATCTGAAGGACCTTCGGGCGCTGCTTGCCTGGATGGGCGAGAACGCAGGTTCCCTGAGATCGGAATACGGTAACATCACCGGTGCCAGTCTGGGTGCCATTCAGCGACGGCTGCTGGTGCTGGAAGAGCAGGGGGCCGAGCGCTTTTTCGGCGAGCCGGCCCTGCAATTGGCCGATCTGATGCACACGGACTTTTCCGGGCGCGGGGTCGTCAGCCTTTTCGACGCCGGCCGGTTGATCCATAACGCACCGCGTCTTTACGCGGCCTTTTTGCTCTGGCTGCTGTCAGAACTGTTTGAGCAGCTGCCCGAAGCGGGTGATCCGCCGGCCCCGAAGCTGGTACTCTTCTTTGACGAGGCTCACCTGCTGTTTTCAGGGGCACCCAAACCGCTGCTGGACAAAATCGAACAGGTGGTTCGGTTGATCCGGTCCAAGGGCGTCGGGGTCTATTTTGTCACCCAGAACCCCATGGACCTTCCGGATGATGTCCTGGGCCAACTGGGGCTTAAAGTTCAGCATGCCCTGCGGGCATTTACGCCCAAGGATCAGAAAAGCATTCGGGCCGTAGCCGCGTCGTTTGTGACCAATCCGCTGTTTCATACAGCCGATGCAGTCACCACGCTGGGCATCGGAGAAGCCCTCGTTTCCGTGATGGGCGACGACGGCCGGCCCCAGCCGGTGCAGCAAACCCTGATTGCGCCTCCGGAGGGACGCATCGGTCCGATTTCGGATGACGAGCGAAATGCCGTCATGCAAAGGGCCCCCATTCGTGGGCGTTACGATGCTACCATGGACCGTCAGTCTGCCTACGAGATGCTCAAGCAACGTGCTGAAACTGCCCAGACGGCGGAAACGCAACGGCTGAAGGAATTGGAAGCGGAGAAAAATCAGCGTCAGGCACAGCGGCGCCAGCCCGCCGGCGGACGCCGGCGCCAGACCGCCGGAGAAGCCATGATCAAGAGTGCCGCACGCTCGATCGGCAGCACGATCGGCAGGCAGATCATCCGGGGCGTTTTGGGTTCCATTTTCGGCAAACGCTGACAGTGGCTGTTAAAAGCGAGGCCAGCCCTAAGGGGATGCCATTATCCGCAGTTTATGGCGAGGACCCATCGGGTGCAAATGGATGTTAAGCATGTGAAAAGGAGAATTCCCATGGAAGACAACGGCGATGAACTGGAAGGCGGCGGAACTTCGGATGAAGAGGAAGTCGAGTCAGAAGCAGACCCTGAGGATGACGCCATCCTGCATGAGAAAAATGGAACCTCGTCTCCCCGCGAAAACATCTGATGATCCATCCATTTTCCATCCTCAACCGGTACCTGTTTCTGGAGATGCTGCCGCCATTTTTTATCAATCTGGCCTTTTTCTCCTTTATCTTCCTGATGAAACAGATTCTCGATATCACGGACATGATCGTCAATCACAAGGTCGGTGTTGTTCCGGTATTTCTGCTGCTGGCCTATACCATGCCCTATTTTCTTCAGTATATCATCCCCATGTCTACGATGATGGCGGTCTTGATGGCGCTATTGAGAATGTCCAGCGACAATGAAATTATGGCGCTCAAAGCCGGGGGAGTGAGTATCTACCGTTTGTTGACGCCGGTGCTGATCTTCAGTCTGTCGGGAACCCTGATTACCGCATACATGACCATCATTGGTGTGCCATCGGGAGCTGAACGTTTAAAAACGTTGCTTTATAATGTGGCCGCCGCCAACCTGAACGTCAGTTTGAAAGAGCGGACTTTTAACGATAACTTCAAACAGATCATGCTTTACGTCAATAAAATCGATCCGCAAAGCGGTGAACTGCATAATGTGCTGATTGAAGACAGCCGAACGTCAGGGGGCAACAATACGGTCGTTGCGCGGAGAGGAAGGCTTTTCGGCGAGCCCAAGGAAATGGTTTATTATCTGCGGCTGTATGACGGAACGATCAGCCAGATGGACATGCGCGACCGATCTTCTCACACGATCAATTTTGAAACATACGACATCCGGTTGGATCTAAAAGGTGTCTTTTCGACGCCAGGTATCGCCAATCAAGACCCGGATGAAATGACCTTGTCTGATCTCAGGGACTATTTGAAACGAGTCAGGGCCGACAAAGTCAAATACCTTGGCGCCCTGCTGAATTATCACAAGAAATTTTCGATTCCCGTGGCCTGTTTGGCCATGGGACTGCTGGCCATGCCCTTGGGCATTCAGGCCCGCAATTCAAAAAAAGCATTTGGGATCGCGCTGGGACTTCTCTTTTTTCTGCTGTACTATATTCTCCTTTCCGTGGGGAAGGCGTTTGGAGAAAATGGCACCTACCCACCGGTGGTCGGCATGTGGGTGCCGAATGTGATTCTCGGGGGATTCGGCATTTATCTGCTGGTTCTGTCGGCGAAAGAAAAAGCGATCACTTTTATTTGGTTGAGACGGATTGTACGTGCAATCATTAAACGGGTCGGAAAAAAATGACGATTCTTTACCGCTACGTTACCAGGGAGATACTGGCCAGCTTTTTGATTGTGCTGGCTGCGGTGCTCAGCATTTATGTGGCGGTCGATTTTATAGAAAAAATTGATAATTTCATGGAGGCGGGTGTCCCGGCTATCCGTTGTGTCGTCTACCTGCTGTACAAACTCCCCTTTATCTTTGTCCAGATCGCACCGGTGGGCTTTCTGTTGTCGATTCTGATCGCATTGGGGTTGATGAACAAAAACAATGAAGTCATCGCCCTTAAAAGCTGCGGCATCGGCAAGAACCGGCTGCTCAAACCAACGATGGTACTCGGCGTGTTTTTTAGTGCAGGGTTGTTTCTGGTAGCCGAAATGCTTATGCCGGTCTTTATGGTCAATGCGAACCAGATTTGGCTTCAGGAGGTTCGAAAAAAGAACATCTACGCTTCCAAGACCAATGATATCTGGATGCGAGCCGCCCGGCAGATCATCCATATCAAACAATATGTGCCTGAAGAGAAACGTGTGGCCGGCATCACCATACACACCTTTGACGAAAACTTCCGGCTGATTGAGCGGGTCGACGCCGTCGCGGGCGTGTTTGAAAACGGTCAATGGCAACTCGACGACGCCGTTCAGCAGTTTTTTGAGAGAGAAAGTGGCGACCAGCGAATCCAGTTACACAACACGATAGCGGCCGACATCGATCTGAACCCCGATGACCTGGCCCAGGCGGCCAAACAATCCGATGAAATGGGGTTGGCCGAACTGGGGCGGTATATCCAGAAAGTGGAGCGGGAAGGATATGGCGCCACCCGATACCGGGTCGACTATCATAGCAAAATTGCCGCGCCGTTTGTCTGCATCTTTCTCAGCGTGCTCGGCACCGGCATCGCCCTGCGGGGAAACATGCGCGAGGGGTTGCCGATGAGCATTACCTATGGATTGGGGGTCACTTTTTTTTACTGGATTTTCAACAGCTTTTGCCTTTCACTAGGCTATGCGGAAATGATGCCTCCCGTGATCGCGGCATGGTTGGCCAATCTGGTTTTTTTCAGTTTTGCCGGTTTTTTGCTTCTGATTGCCAATTGAAAGACAATTGGCGTGCCTACGATGATTTGACGACCATAAGAGGGCCTTAGTGGTTTATATCTATAATGTTGCAATGGGGTTAGCGGTTTTACTGTTGTGGCCGGTCTGGCTCCCTTTGGCGTGGATCCGTAAAAAGCATCGTCTCACTTTTTTTAAAAGATTGTTCATGGAAACCCTGCCCCGCGGCGATCAAGAATCGGCAGACGCCCGGAGGAAATTATGGATCCATGCGCTTTCGGTGGGTGAGGTGTTGTCGGCAGAGCCATTGGTAAAAGCATTGGCCCAAAAACACGGCGCCCGGTCGCTGATTTTTACCGCTTCCACCCAAACCGGATTT
>NZ_JASJGN010000251.1:0-38226 GCF_033791525.1 Desulfosarcina sp. | reverse complement strand
TCCCTCTCCCTTTTTTTGACCACTGGTGAGTCAGGTACCACTCTAAAGAATCCGGCGGCTGACGGCAAACCTTTTTTCACGCCACTTCACCTGACTCCCGGCGTTGATGGCAATCGCAGCGATGGTGATTGACCATGCGATCATCCCGCGAAGAAAAGATTACCATCGTCTGGCTGCTGGTGCCCTGGGCCATGGACCTGCTGTTGGCCATCAAAAACGGCGAACTCAAATTGAAAGATTACCATCGTGAACCGCTGGCTGCTCACCGGTGATGTGGCCCGGCAGGACGAGGAGGGCTTCATCTGGCTGGTGGACCGGAAGAGAGATGTGATCATCACGGGTGGTGAAATCATTTACCCAGTATAAATCAAGGATTTCCTCATGAATCATCCTAAAATGCAGGATGTGGCGATGATCGGCCTGCCCAGCCTGAGGCTGGGGGAAATCACCACGGCCATCATCAAGGTAAAGAGCGGTTGCGATCTAACCCGGGCGGAAGTGGATGCCTTCTGCGACGCCCTGGCCCGCTATAAGCATCCCCGCATGATCATTTTCGGCGACGTGCCGCGAAACCACACCGGCAAGATCGAAAAGCCAATATTACGCAAACTATACTCAGGGCAAAAGAAAACCTTTACGACCTGATAGGCTGTCGGCCATTTGTCATTTTCGTTGATGTACCGGATAAAAAAACCCGCAACCGTTACGGCGCGGGTTTTTTCGATCTCGGCGGCAAGGCGTCGCCTCCCCTTAACGCATCGATCTACTTTTTGTCTTTCACCTCTTCGAAATCGGCATCGACCACATCGTCATCTGAACCGGCATCCCCGGCATCCGCACCCGCATCAGGCCCCTGATCGTCCGCACCGCCGGCACCGGCTTCGGAGGCCTGCTTGTACATGGCTTCAGCCACCTTGTGAGATGCCTGAGTCAGCTCTTCACTCAGCCGCTGAATCTCCGTGACATCGTCGCCTTCCATGGCCTTCTTCAGGGCTGTCGAGGCGGTTTCGATTTTGCTGCGAGTCTCGTCATCCACCTTCTCCCCGAGATCCTTCAAGGATTTTCCAGTCGTATAGATGAGCGTGTCGGCGTGGTTTCTGGCTTCAACCAACTCCTTTTTCTTCTGGTCCTCATCCGCATGCAATTCGGCATCTTTAATCAGCTTGTCGATATCCTCTTTGGAAAGGCCGCTGGACGCCGTAATCTGAATGGACTGCTCTTTGCTCGTGGCCATATCCTTGGCAGAAACATTGACGATGCCGTTGGCATCGATGTCAAATGTCACCTCGATTTGGGGAACACCGCGGGGGGCGGGCGGTATGCCAACCAGTTCAAACCGTCCCAGGGTCTTGTTGCTGGCGGCCATCTCGCGCTCGCCCTGGAGCACATGGATGGAGACCGCCGGCTGGCTGTCCGCTGCAGTGGAGAAAACCTGGCTCTTGCGGGTCGGGATGGTGGTGTTCTTCTCGATGAGTCGAGTCATGATACCACCCAGGGTTTCGATCCCAAGGGAAAGCGGTGTGACATCCAGCAAAAGCACATCCTTCACATCACCCTTGAGCACACCACCCTGAATGGCCGCACCGAGCGCCACGACTTCGTCGGGGTTCACGCCCTTATGGGGTTCTTTGCCAAAAATTCGCTTCACCCGCTCATGGACTGCCGGCATACGAATCATGCCACCGACCAGGATGACTTCGTCGATGTCCCCGGTGGACATACCGGCGTCTTTCAGCGCAGTCCGGCAGGGCGGCTCCAGCTTGTCCAGCAGATCGGCAACCAGGCCTTCCAGCTTGGCCCGTGTAATCTTTACATTCAGGTGCTTGGGCCCACTGGCGTCGGCAGTAATGAATGGCAGGTTCACATCGGTCTCCATGGACGAGGAGAGTTCCATCTTGGCCTTTTCAGCCGCCTCTTTGAGCCGCTGCAAGGCCATCTTGTCATTTCTCAGGTCGATGCCCTGGTCTTTCTTGAACTCGTCGGCCAGAAATTCGATAAGCCGCAGATCGAAGTCCTCACCGCCCAGGTGGGTATCGCCGTTGGTGGCCTTGACCTCAAAAACCCCTTCACCGATCTCCAGTATGGAAATATCGAAGGTGCCACCGCCCAGGTCGAATACGGCAATCTTCTCTTCGCTGCGCTTGTCCAGGCCATAGGCCAGTGAGGCGGCCGTGGGCTCGTTTATAATACGCAGCACATTGAGGCCGGCTATTTTTCCGGCATCTTTGGTGGACTGGCGCTGGCTGTCGTTAAAGTAGGCCGGCACGGTGATCACCGCATCCGTCACCGGCTCACCCAGGTAGTCTTCGGCGTATTTCTTGATGTGTGCCAGGATGAACGATGAAATTTCTGCCGGGCTGTGGAGTTTTCCCCTTAAATCGATGCGGACATCGCCATTTTCCGCCTGTTTGATATGGTAAGGTAGAATTTTGATGTCATTCTGAACCTCGGTAGATGAATACTTTCTGCCAATCAGCCGCTTGACCGCAAAGACTGTGTTCTCCGGGTTAGTGATGGCCTGCCGCTTGGCGATCTGTCCCACCGTTCGCTCTCCGCTTTCACTGACGGCCACGATAGATGGCGTGGTGCGGCCACCTTCCGGGTTGGTGATCACTTTGGCGTCGCCGCCTTCCATAATGGCCACACAGGAGTTGGTGGTCCCGAGATCAATTCCGATAATCTTGCCCATCTGATGTTCCTCCTTACCTTCGACGATCCTTGAGATAGTATTGATTTAAGCGTTTGTATTAACCGTTTTTTCGGGTGTTTGCCCGTCCTGGGCGGCCTTTGAGACCACCACCATGGCGGGGCGAAGCAGCCGGTCATGAATCAGATATCCCTTTTGAAATTCCTGCACCACCGTGTTGGGCGGCTGATCGGTGCTTTCCTCCTGGCACATGGCCTGGTGAAAGGCCGGATCAAAAGGCTCTCCCAATGCCTGAATGGGGCTGACGTAATGTTTTTCCAGAATTTTCATGATCTCCGCCAATGTCAGGGCGACGCCGTCAACCAGACTCTGGCCATTTTCATTATCCGGTGCGGCCGAAGCAATGGCCCGCTCCAGGTTGTCCACAACGGTAAGCAGTTGGCGAATCAGGTTTTCGGTGGCATATTTTTTAATATCGTCCAGATCTCGGGCAGCTCGTTTTTTGGAATTATCCAACTCGGCGGCCATCCGGAGCATGCGATCGCGGTTTTCACTGGCCTCAGCCTCCGCTGCCGCCAATTTTTCCTCAAGCGCCTTTGGCGAATCAGCTGCATCCAGCGGCTGATCGGCCGCATCGTCTGGGTTCGGAGGTATGGTAGGTTCTTCTAGGGGCGTTTTATCATTATCGTCCTCAATCACAATTCTTTTCTTTTGTGCCATCAGCTCCTGTATCTCCTGGTTTCGCTGGGTTTTCTCATCTTTGCGGCCGGTGGGCCCCCGGTCGGTCCAAAACACTTGATTTTTAGGCTGTTGACTAGGATCGGGTCCGCAAAGTTGATAAAAAATAAGACCAGATGGTGGCTTGTCAAGGACCTGTGCAGCCTTCTCCGACTATTAATAATTAATTGTAAATCTGATAGGTTGGATCAATACATCGCTATCGCTATCGGGATCGCTATCGAAATCGACAAACGCGGCCATGGCACTAATTTCGATCCCGATAGCGATAGCGATGTCGACCCCGAAAGGACCGTTTTTAGACCGCCAAAGGCTTAAGTCAATGACATTGGGGTAGAACATGTAGCGCAACGTGTCACTGGGAATATTAAACGGGGCGTGGATGACAGACAGAAGGACAACGCTGCAGAGCAGATGAGATGGTTGTGCACCCCCCGTCGAGCTGATCCGAAAAATCTGAGCCAAAACATGACCGGGATCGATCCACGACACAGACCGCATCCCTTATCGCTGCTTCCTTCCGGACCTGACGAGGTTCGAGACCGTCTGTTGCGCGGCGGCCGGTCAAAATGACCTGATTTTATCGGGATTAACCCTAAGGGGGGGATTCAGCCCCGCATGAAGCGGATTTCGGGTATAGGGCACCGCTGGCTCCCCGCCTAGCACAACCGGAGCCCCTATAGTATGATCCTTGCACTTTTATCAAGAGATAAGTGCACATCTTTTTCAATTGACTTTCCAGGAAACCCATTACCATCGATCGCCCTGTCGAGCTTGCGGTATTGACTTCCCTTTGGTCATGCAATAAATCAAGGGCTGCAACTTGCTGAGAAAAAGCCCTACAACAAATTTGGAGGAACCGACAATGGCACGAACCGCTACTGCGATCACTTTACTGGTTGCCCTGCTTTTCACGGCAGGCTGCGCGGCCATCGTTGTTGGTGCCGGAGCTGGAGCCGGCGTGTACACTTGGGTCAAAGGAGAATTGATCCGCTCCTACGCCAATGACTTTACCCACACCGAAAACGCAACCATCCAGAGCCTGGATTACCTGAAGATTACCATCGATGAGAAAACCCAGACGGTCAGCGAAACCACCATCAAGGCGCGCCAGAGCAACGGTTCCCCGGTCAAAGTAAGCATCCGAACGGTGCGCTACGACATGACCGAGGTGGCCGTCAGAAGTGGTTATGTCGGCTACTGGGATCGGAAAAACGCAGAACTGATCCATGCCACCATTCTCAACACCATCTGAGACGAAGGCCCTTCTGGCCACGGTTGAACAGACGCTGGCCGCCCATCATATGACGGCTCCGGGGGATCGGGTGCTGGTGGGGGTTTCCGGCGGGCCGGATTCCATGGCACTGCTTCACCTGCTGAGCCGACTGGCACCCGATTTGAATATCCGGATAGGCGTGGCCCATCTGAACCATGGCCTGCGGGGAGCATCGGCAGACAAGGATGCCGAAGTGGTGCGTCAAGCAGTGCAGGCATTACATTATCCCTTCCATATCGGCCGTTCCCGGGTATTAAAGGTAAAAGAAAAACTGGGGCTCTCCCTGGAAGAGGCCGCCCGTCGGGTTCGCTATGCGTTTTTTAAGAAGACCATGTCCGACACCGGTTACAATAAGCTGGCGCTTGGCCACCAATCGAATGACAACGCCGAACAGATGCTGATGGCCCTGTTGCGGGGGACCGGTCCACGTGGGCTTTCTGGCATCGCCCCGGTTCGGCAAGAATACATCATCCGTCCCCTGATCAATGCCCGTCGCTCACAGATTGACACTTTCGTTGCACAAGAAGGTATCACCTGTGTGCTGGATGAATCAAACAATGACCTGCGGTTCGTGCGAAACCGCATCCGGCGCCATCTGCTGCCACTTATTGCATCCGATTACAACCCGCGCATCCAAGCGAATCTGAACCAGTTGGCCGATGTGATGAGAACCGAGGAAGACTGGATTGACGGGATGACGACCGGCGAATACGATAAAACCGTGCTTAGGCGTGTGAGCGGAGCCATCACGCTCTCTGCCGAAACCGTCAGCCAGGCGCACCCCGCCCTGGCACGCCGCCTGGTCCGAAAGGCCTTGGCGGATCTCACCGGCAGCCTGCGGCGGATCACCTTCTTCCACGTCCAATCCGTGTTGCATCTGTTGACTGACGGCTGCGGCGTAAAAGTAAAAGAACTTCATCTGCCCGGCGGAATCCGCGCCCGTCGCGCCGATGACCGACTGATGCTGTTAATGGCCGACAGCTGTTGCCGGAGCCCCGTCGAACCGTCAGTTGAAAGGACGCCGGCACCAGCGACGGAAATTTCCACCCCTTTTCCCGCAACCGTTGAAATCACGACCATGGGTATCGGTCTGCGGATGTCCACCTGCCGGCCAGATCAATTGCCGCGTTGGGCCGACGTTGACCGCAACCAGGCCCATCTCGATTTGGATCGGATAGCCCTTCCGTTGACGCTACGCCCGGTTATTCCCGGTGACCGGTTTACACCCCTGGGCACCAACGGCTCCCAAAAATTGAAAAAATTCTTCATCGATCACCGAATCCATCGACAGGCCCGGGCCATTGCATCGGTGCTGATGGACAAACAGCGCATCATCTGGCTAGTGGGACATCGCATTGATGATCACGTTAAAGTGACGACGGCAACATCTCAGGTCCTTAGGGTTGAATTTTTCTTGCTTGACACACGATGATGGTTAATATGATCCTAAATCAAAATCAGGAAAATGCTTCGCGTGCCTGAAACATTTCGAGGAGGAAACCGCTTTTGAATCCATTTTACAAAAACTTGGCCCTGTGGCTGGTCATCACCTTGATGATGGTCATGCTCTACAATCTGTTCAATCAGCAGCAGCTTGCGCAAAACGACATCAGCTACTCGGAATTTCTGGCCATGGTAGAGGCCGACCGGGTGTCGGAAGTCACCATCCAAGGCCAGGAGATCCGGGTTACTGACCTCAACAGCAGCCGTTTTAAGATTTATGCGCCACAGGACCCCGCCTTGATTCAGCGGTTGAAAGACAAGGGGGTCACCATCATAGCCAAACCGCCGACCGAATCTCCCTGGTACATGTCGGTTCTGGTTTCCTGGTTTCCCATGATCGTGCTCATTGGCGTATGGATTTTCTTCATGCGCCAGATGCAAAGTGGTGGCGGCAAGGCCATGTCCTTCGGCAAAAGCCGAGCCCGCCTGCTTTCCGACCAGCAGGAAAAAGTAACCTTCGAGGACGTGGCCGGCATCGATGAAGCCAAGGAGGAATTGGAGGAAATCGTCGCCTTCCTGAAGGATCCGAAAAAATTCACCCGATTGGGCGGACGTATTCCCAAGGGTGTTCTGCTCATGGGCCCTCCGGGGACCGGCAAGACCCTGTTGGCCCGTGCTATCGCCGGAGAGGCGGGGGTTCCGTTCTTCAGCATCAGCGGCTCCGATTTCGTGGAAATGTTCGTCGGGGTGGGCGCCTCCCGGGTGAGGGATCTTTTCGTGCAGGGCAAGAAAAACGCGCCATGCATCATTTTCATTGACGAAATCGATGCAGTGGGCCGCCACCGCGGCGCCGGACTGGGCGGAGGCCATGACGAACGCGAGCAGACCCTGAACCAGCTGCTGGTGGAGATGGACGGATTCGAGTCCAACGAGGGCGTTATTCTCATCTCGGCCACCAACCGGCCTGATGTGCTGGATCCGGCGCTGCTGCGCCCCGGGCGCTTCGACCGCCAGGTGGTGGTGTCGCTGCCGGACATCAGGGGGCGGGAAAAAATCCTGCGGGTGCACATGAAGCGCACACCCATCGCTTCGGACGTGGATGTGGTGGTGCTGGCCAAAGGCACCCCCGGCTTTTCCGGAGCCGACCTGGAGAACCTGGTCAACGAAACCGCCCTGCTGGCCGCCAAGCGGGACAAGGAACGACTGGACATGGTTGATTTCGAGGACTCCAAGGACAAGGTCTACATGGGCCTCGAAAGGAAATCCAAGGTGATCAGGGAAGATGACCGGCTGACCACGGCCTACCATGAAGGCGGCCATGCCCTGGTGGCCCGTTTCATCCCCGGCACCGACGTGGTCAACAAGATCACCATCATCCCCCGGGGGCGTGCCGCAGGCGTGACCTGGTTTCTGCCCGAAGAGCGGGACTTTCGATACAAAGATCAGTTGGAATCCGAATTGGCCATCGCCTTCGGCGGACGGGTGGCCGAGGAGATCGTTTTCAACCGCATCAGCACCGGTGCCTCCAACGACATCAAAAAAGCCACGGACCTGGCCCAGCAGATGATCCGCAGCTGGGGTATGAGTGAGACCCTGGGACCGCTCGCTTTTGCCAAGGATGAAGAACATGTGTTTTTGGGCCGGGAGATCGCCCAGCACAGGGACTACTCGGAAGAGACGGCCAGGAAAATCGATTCGGAGGTCAACCGCCTGGTCATGCGCTCCTACGAGCGCGCCCAATCCGTATTGACCGAATATATCGACGTGCTGCACAAACTGGCCGAACAGCTTCTTGAAAAAGAAACCATCCTGGGTGCCGAGTTGGATGAAATCATCCGCCAGGTGCGGCCGGGTATTCAGCTTCCGGACAAACCCAGCGACAAGGCAGAACCTCAGGATGACGGCCCATCGTCAGCGACGGCGGCAGAGAAAGCGGCTGCCGAGCAGGCGGACGATTCCCAGGGCAGCAGCGCACCGCAGGAGACGGATTCGGGCGAAAATACTGAGCAGCCCTAGCATGTCAAATGGCGACCAGGATCAACACGGTGCCAATGGAGACCACACCGCCGAACCCCGGCAACTCAAATGAGCGGTACCATGCCATCATACACAATCACCTGCGGGTCACATACCCTGGCACTGGGGCAGCGGACGCTGATCATGGGCATTGTCAACGTCACCCCCGACTCTTTTTCGGATGGCGGCCGTTTTTTCTCACCAGACCGCGCCATCGCCCAGGCCGTGCAATTGGTTGAAGAGGGCGCGGATATCCTGGACATCGGCGGAGAATCCACACGCCCCTTTTCGGACCCGGTGGGCGAATCAGAAGAGCTGGATCGCGTGTTGCCGGTGATCGAAGGCCTGGCGGGCCCGGTGGCCGTTCCCATCTCCATTGACACCACAAAAGCAACGGTAGCCCGGCAAGCCGTGGCGGCCGGAGCAGCCATGATCAACGATGTCAGCGCACTTCGAACAGATCCGGAGATGGCCACCACGGCTGCCCGATGCCGTGTGCCGATAATTCTCATGCACATGAAAGGCACACCCAATACCATGCAGGTGAAACCGGTCTACGAGGACCTTGTTAGCGACATCAGGAGCTTTCTCTCCGATGCCATGAACCGGGCAGTGGCCGCTGGCGTGGAGCGCTCCGCTATCATCCTCGACCCGGGAATCGGGTTTGGCAAGACGATTGGCCACAACCTTCAGCTTATCCGTGACCTTGACCGGTTTCACGAGCTGGCCGCCCCGCTGTTGGCCGGCCCGTCACGCAAAATGTTCATCCGCCACCTGTTGAAAGATCCGTCTCAAAGTGACATGGATCCGCTTTCTGTGGAAGTAGCCCGGGGTACCCAGGCAGCCGTAGCGGCCGCAGCCATGAAAGGCGTCCACATTGTCAGGGTTCATGATGTCGCCCGAACCCGCGCCACCCTTGCTGTTGTCAACGCCATCACCTCCGTGTGATCCCCATGACATCATCCGCCCCTTCAAATAAACGCGTTCTCGGTGCCTGGATCCGGTGGGTAATTCTCTCTCTGCTACTGGGAGTGGCCACCGTGGTGT
Organism: Desulfosarcina sp.; assembly: GCF_033791525.1. Classification (GTDB taxonomy): domain Bacteria; phylum Desulfobacterota; class Desulfobacteria; order Desulfobacterales; family Desulfosarcinaceae; genus Desulfosarcina. The sequence continues at coordinate 29,059 of NZ_JASJGN010000251.1, read as the reverse complement.
TGATTTCCCAGACCGAAAAACAGGAGCGGGAAATCGCTATTGCCGTCACTTTCTACAACCTTTCCGAAAACTTGCTGTTGATGGACGCCCCGCGCCACTCGGTCCGACTGTTGGTTTCAGACACCCTTTCCACCCTCCAAACGATCGATGCCAAAGAAACCTTTTGCCTGGTGGACCTGTCCGGTCTTGACGAAGGAACCCACACCCTGACGGTGCGTCCGGCGGATGTCGGCCTGCCCACGGGTGTGGCGCTCAAAGCCCTGTTAACCACGTCGTTGACCATCAGGCTGGAAAGGTTGTCCCAAAAGACGGCGGAGGTCATTGCGATACTGGAGGGACACCCGGCGCCGGGATTTGAGGTAGCGGCCGTCTCCCTTCAGCCGAAGCGCATCCTTCTTAAAGGTACAGCGACCATGCTGGCCGGCATCGACACGGTCGAAACCCGATCCATCAACCTGGAAAACGCTTCGGAATCCTTCAAAAAAGAGGTGCCGCTGAACCTGCCGGAAGCCATTGCGGTAGATCCGCCCCTTCGCTTTGTGGTGGCACATGTAGAGGTAAAGGAACATATCATCACGCGGGTGCTGGAAAGCATACCGGTCTCGGTCAAGGGGGCCTCCGCAGGCCTTCAGATACACCCCGACGCCATCACGTTAACCGTCAGGGGACCGGAGGCCATCGTCAACACGATCGAAACCGACCCGGCCTTCGCCGTCACCGTGGATCTGAGCAATCTGGCAACGGGGAGCCATTCCCTCAAGGCCGTCATCAATCTTCCAGTCAGAACGACACTGGTCCGGGTCAGCCCGGAACGTTTTTCCGTAACCATCAGCCAATAGGGTGGAGGTGATCATGCTGCTTGTTATCGATGTGGGGAACACCAATACGGTCATGGGTATCTATCGGAATGATACGCTGGTTAAGGACTGGCGGATCCGCACGGAACGCAAAACGACGGAAGACGAGTTCAATGTCATCGTCACCAGCCTGTTCACCACCGGCAGTATCAATGCCGGCGCCATCCGGCGAACCATCATCTCGTGTGTCGTGCCCCCCATGGTGACCATTCTGGACTCCTTTTGCCGCAAATACCTGGGCCACGCCCCACAGTGGGTGGATGCCCGTTCTTACAGTGGCATGCCCATTCTGATCAACAATCCCGCGGAGCTAGGAGCGGACCGCATCGTCAATGCAGTCGCCGCCTACCACAAATACGGCAAAAGCCTCATTATCATCGATTTCGGCACGGCTACCACCTTCGACGTGATTTCGGTGAAAGGGGAGTTTCTGGGCGGAGCCATCAGCCCGGGCATCATGATCGCTTCCGAGGCCCTGTTTCGGGAAGCGTCAAAACTGCCACGGGTCGAAATTTTTGAGCGGCCGGACAACGTGGTGGGCAAGGATAGCGCCGCATGTATCCAATCCGGGATCATTTTCGGCTATGCCGGCCTGGTGGACGGAATTGTGGGCCGCATAAAGGCACAGATGGATACCGTGCCCATGGTGCTGGCCACGGGCGGCCTGGCGCCCTTGATGGCCAATGTGGCCGAGAGTATCGAAAAGGTCGAGTCTTCCCTCACCCTGGAGGGGCTTCGCATCATCAGCAACAGCCTGGAAGGGCCACCTTGAGTTCTTAATTGAACATTCCCCGCGGCAAGCCGCGGGGAAGGCGCCCGCTATCGCGGTTCAACATTCAAAATTAGAAATGGAGTTCTCTTCCCGGCTGGCCAGATAACCGGCAAAGCCCCTGACACTGTTACGCAGAAAGCTACGCTCCCTCACCTGGACCTCCTGCGCCAGTTGTGAAAAACCATGCAGCAGCGGATCTTCCGCCAGAAGCAGGTCCACCCACCGGTTATCAAAATCCGCTGATTCCATCCCCCCCCCGGCGGCTTCGGCGGCCAACCGCTTTTCCCAGAAAAGCAGTTGCTTCCGATGCCTTTCCAACATGCGCATACCGTCTTCGCGCATGCCGAAGTGTCCGTAGCACAAGGTCTCGGGACGGGTTGACATGAGCCGGTCGATGCTCGACAGCGAGGTTTCCAGAAAAAAGCGCGGCGGGGTTGCCGGACGCAGATAGATGTCACCCGAAGATAACGGCAGGCACACACCACCAGCTTCTCCGGCAAACAGACAACCGTTGGCGGAAATGGCGTAATGGTGAGGTGAATGGCCGGGCGTGTCCAGCAGTTGAAAAGGCGCCGATGCCAGTTGGGATTCGGTGGCGATCAAGGAAGGGTCTACCGGCAACATATGGCCGTAGGCGCGGCCGGTATCTCCGAGGGTCTTCACCGTGCCCTGCCACAGGCGTTCAGGATCTACAATATGGGGGATGCCTTTGGGGTGGCACACCACCTGTGTGCCTGGAAATTGTCTGACCAGGTGGCCAACAGCGCCGGCATGGTCGATGTGGATGTGAGTCAGACAGATGTAATCCAGGCGATCCACACCCAGAGCGGTGATTGCGTCGATGAGTGGGTCCGCAGTCGCCGCCGGCCCAACGTCTACCAGATAGACCGCTTCCGGCCCGACCACCAGCCAGGCGCCGATGAAGTCCTGAAAGCCACTGATGGGGGGTGTTAAAACGATCAGGAAAAGATGAGGGCCAAAGTGATGAACGGTGGCGGCCACAGGTCAATCCATCCCCATCTGCCGCTCCAGTTCACGGATTTTCTCGGCAACATGCACCCGTTGGGCTTCAGGCAGCACCGGATTCTCCAGCTGACGCTTCAAGCCCAGCAGAATCATCTCTAGACGGTATTCCCCACAGGTGTATTTTCCGGCGGGTTTCATGGTATCCTGCTGTAAAATCGGCGTTGCGGGTTTCGCGGGGCTGAATGCATTAGGCCAGACAGTCCTTGTATGCCTGATAGAAAATGCCGAAGTCAGCCATTCCCCGCCTCAGAATCTTATCGAAATCAGCAATGTTGTCCACATTAACGATCATGTTCACACTCTTTTGGAAAGCTGCCATGTTGTCCATGGTTCGAAAGCGGCGAGTGATCAGGGTCAGAAAGATATTTCGGCGGACGGACATATGGAGGCGTTCCAGGTAAATCAACACCCCGTTGGCATCCGGGTTTTTAGCATCGAAATACTCGTTGACAACAATAAGGTCATAGCTGTGGTAACGCATGGTTTTTAGGGCTTCACGGCTGTTTTTTACTTCTGTGATATGGTATTCGAGAACCTCCAGAACCGGCGTGATGGCCTTTATAATCATGGGATCGGACTCGCACAACAGCGCAGTTTTGCCCTCTTCCTCCACAAAGTCAAAGGGCTTGTCCGACACGTCGTAGCCGTCGCTTTCATCCTCATCGAACGAAAAGAAATCCTCGTCGACGTCCGGCTGGCCGGGGTCGTCCGGGTCCTTGGCCAAAGCCGGCACACTGATGCGATTCTGGCATTTGGGGCATTTAAGGAATGCCGTTTTATCCTTGGGCAGCTTTTCATCGCCAATCCTGAATTTGCTCTGGCAACTTTCACAGATAATTTCCATGGTTTTCCAACCGATCCTTTCCGTCACGCAGGCGACAGGCTTGCGACAATCAGGCTTTATCGTAATGGCGGTCTATCTCTAAATTATCGATATCCGTGGTGGACTCACCCCGGGCGCTTTTAACCTTGTCAATGCCGCGACCGGCCACACCCTTGTGGGAGGCATATGCCAAAGCGGTTTCCTGGGTAATCAGCCCCTGCTCGTATAGCCCGACGATATGATCGTCGAAGGTAGTCATGCCGAATGGCCGGCCCACTTCCATGATTTCATAAAAAGTTTTGCCTTCGGACTCGCCGTTGAGGATGGCGTCTTTGACCCGCAGGTTGGTACCAAGGATTTCGAAAGCGGCCACCCGACCCCCGCCGATTTTCGGCAGCAGCCGCTGACCGACGATCCAGCGCACCGTATCGGCCATTCGAATGCGGATCTGTTTCTCCTCTTCGTTGGGAAACATGCCCAGGATACGGTTGATCGTCTGTCCGGCATCTACGGTGTGCAGGGTGGTCAACACCAGGTGGCCGGTTTCGGCAGCATTCAGGCCGATTTCCACCGTCTCCCGATCACGCATTTCGCCCACCAGAATGACCTTGGGGGCCTGTCTCAGGGCCGCCCTGAGGCCATTGGCAAACGTGTCGTAATCGGAACCCAGTTCGCGCTGGTTGAAGGTGGCCTTCTTGTGGGGGTGCTGGTATTCGATGGGGTCCTCCAGGGTCACCACGTGAACGGATCGGGCTTCGTTAATCTCTTCCAGAATCGCCGCCAGGGAGGTGGTCTTACCCGAACCGGTGGCCCCGGTGACGAAGACAATGCCGTTGAGATCTTTGGCAATTTTGAAAAAGGTGTCCGGAAGGTTCAGGTCGCGGATCGTGGGGATTTTGGATTCCAGCTTCCGCAAGACGATTGAGTAGTGCCCCGTCTGCGAGAAAATGTTCACGCGGAACCGGGCCTTGCCTGGCAGAGAGTAGGAAAGGTCACAGGATCCGCTCTTAATCAGGGTCTCGGTAAGACGCCGGTCCTTGCCGATCAGGTTCAGGGCGAAGGACTCGGTCTGGTAGGGGGTCAGTTCCTTGATGTCCGGTTTGATCTCAACGGCCACCAGTTCACCGGAGCTTTCCACCTGTAGTTGCTTTCCCACGGTGAGATTCAGGTCGGACACGTTGCTGTGGGAATCCAGCATCCGGGTCAGGATATGATCGACTTCCTGCTTTTTCATGTTCTCCCTCTATTTACGGCCATCGGTGCCAGGGTCAGGATCGCTTTACGCCTCGGTGAAATCCGTCGGCGGCGATTTGAGCAGCGGACGAAACCGCCCCTTGTCGTTGGCTTTGGTGTAGGCGTCCTCGGCAGAAATCCGTCCCTTATTGTAAAGGTCCATGATGGCATCGTCGAGAAGCTGCATGCCGTATTTTTTACCCGTTTGCATCATGGAGGGCAGTTGATGAGACTTGGATTCGCGGATCAGGTTGCGCACGGCCGGCGTGGCGATAAGGATTTCCATGGCCGGTACGCGCCCTTTCTTGTCGATGCGCTTGAACAACGTCTGGGAAATAATCGCCCGGATGCCGTCGGCCAGGGTCGAACGGATCTGAGCCTGTTCCTGGGCGGGAAATACCTCCACGATTCGATCCACGGTTTTGGGTGCGCTGGTGGTATGCAGGGTGCCGAACACTAGATGCCCGGTGGCACTGGCCTCGATGGCCAGGGAAATCGTCTCCAGGTCCCGCATTTCACCCACGAGGATGATGTCCGGATCCTCGCGGAGCGCGCCGCGCAGGGCCGCGGAAAAGGATTTGGTATGCAGCCCCACCTCCCGATGATTCACCAGGCAACTCCGGCTTGTGTGAACGAATTCGATCGGGTCCTCGACAGTGATAATGTGGTCGCTGCGGGTTCGGTTGGCCACATCGATAATGGCGGCCAGGGTGGTGGATTTACCCGAACCGGTGGGTCCCGTGACGATGACCAGGCCCCTGGGCAGCGATGCCAGCTTGGAGATCACCGGCGGCAGGCCAAGCTGTTCAGCGGTCATGATGGAGCTGGGGATTTCGCGAAATACCGCTCCGATGCCGTTCTTCTGCATAAAATAATTGGCCCGATAGCGCGCCAGGCCGGGAATCTCGTAACCGAAGTCCACATCTCCGGTCTCCTCAAAGGTTTTAACCTTTTCTTCAGAGGTTATCTCGTAAAGCATGGCGCGAAGGTCGTCGTTATCCAGCACCTTAAATTTCACTCGCTCGATGTCACCGTGAATGCGCAGTGCAGGCGGCTGACCGGAAATCAGGTGAAGGTCGGAAGCATTCTGTTCGTGCATGAGCTTAAAAAAAGCATCGATCTTGGCCATAGACATCTCCTGATAGTTGTTGGGTGCAATGCCTAACAACTATTCGGCACCAAAAGGTTGCAACTTTAGGGAAAATTGGGATACTGGCAGGTGCGAAGAACCTTCCGACACCGGTTAGGGGACCACCGGACTACTTGTTCAACACCTTGATTTTGGTGTCTTCCGCGTCCAGGACATCCATTCCTTCTATTCCGATCTCCAGCAGTTTGGTATGGGCGTCGATAATCGAACGGATCTGTACCTCGATCTGGACACGCTGGCGCTTGAGTTCGGCGATGTCTTCGTGAAGCTGTGATAAGCGGCTGTGGGCCCGGTTGAGAATTTTTTCTGCCTTGACTTCGGCATCGGCAATGATGATCTCCGCCGATTTGCGGGCATTGTCCTTCATCTGCTCGAGGACTTTCTGGGAATTGAGCATGGCGCGCTTGAACGTCTCCTCCCGTTCCTTGTAGCCTTGTTTTTCGAGCTTCAGGCGACGAATCTCCTCTTCCTGGCGCTTCATGGTCTCCTGAATGGCGGTGAAGGCATCGGCCGTCTGTTCCAAAAACCGGTCTACCTCGCGCACATCGAATCCACGGAATCGGACTTTGAATTGCTGCTGCTGAATGTCCAGGGGTGTTAATTTCATGGCGGAGTTCCTGTCCTTTGGAAAATATTATATGAGCGAAGCAGCGATTCGCATCAGGCTGTTCACAACAAAGGTTCGCAGAAAAATAACGACGAGAAAGACGATGATGGGTGAGAAATCAATCCCCCCAAAGTTGATCGGCAGTTTCGACCGGATTGGGTAGAGCACCGGTTCGGTGACATTGTTAATGAATCGAACAATGGCATTGTAGGGATCCGGATTGACCCAGGAGAGGATGGCCCGGGCAATGACCACCCACATGAAAAAAAGCAGCACGACATCCATAACCTTTGCCGCAGCCATCAGAAAGTAGCCTACGATATACATTGAACCATATTCCTCGACGGTAACAGGTGGGTCCCGCACGACAATCGGCGGCTGGCCCGTGACATTGGAAAAATACGACCTTTTACTCGGATAAGTCAAGGTTTTTCATGGGGTTGGACTGTTCTTACCCGCCGGCGATCATGGGGATGAGTGTGACCCGGGCACCGTCGGGAACTGGCGTGTTGTCGAAATGAGGACGCGACACCAGCTTGCCATCCAGTTTCACCACGGCATAGATGTGGCCGTCATCCAGTTGAGCGAGCAGTGTGGCCACGGTCAACCCTTCCTGCCAGCAGCGCGCTTGCTCGTCGACGGTAACCATCTATTTCACGCCATTTTTGGCCAGCACCGCCATGACCTCGGGAAAATCGATGCCCAACCGTTTGACGGTCTCGACAGTGGGTATGCCGTTGGCGGTCCATCCGCGTCGCTGGTATACGGCGTCCTTTAAGGTTTCGTACTGGGCCTCGCGCCGTTTTCTGAGTTCAGCCAACCGCCACGGCGTATCCTTGCCCGTAAGGTCAAGCGTGTATTTTTCCTTGAGTTCGGTGTCGTATCGCTCTTGCCGGGATACGTATTCTTCCACGGTGACCGGCCCCATGGCACGGTAGGGCAGGGTGTCGTGGTCGCGGGTCCCGTAACCCATCTTCAGGTTAAAGACACGCTGAAAATTATAGACCGCCTCGCTCATGGTGATCAGGTCCTCGGGTGCGGCCTTGTAGCCGGTCACGGCGGTGTAGTATTCAGCGTACCAGTTCACATGTTTCATCACTTTAGCCGGCTCGAGGGTATCCTTGTTGTCCTCGGGGACGATATCGTTCCAGGGCAGCTTGCAAAGGCCGCACAGGCCGAACCAGGTGCGGAACATGGGAAACCAGTGCAGGGCTTCGGCCTTCTGCTCGAAGGTGGGCATGAAGTTGTGGACCATGTCCAGAAAAATCAGCCAGGCTTCGTCGTGCTGGGGGCCTTTGAGTGCCAGGCCATATCCCCCCTGCTGGGCCAGGGATTCCTTGGTCATGTATTCCGAAAATTCCAGCCCCTTGGACTCCATGCCGATATCCTGCAGCATGGCCGGGTCGGCACCGAACCGTTCGGCAAATATGCCTTTCATGCGGCGGATGCCCTGCCCGACAATGGCACCGAAGCCCTCACCGGAGGCCATCTGGTGAATCAGTACCAGCGCGTTGAGACGGTTGCCGAAAGACAGCTCCATGCCGCCGGTGTGGTCGGCGTTGATCAATCCGCGCTCGAAACACTCCATGATGAAGGCGATGGCCGTGCCCACACTGATGGTATCCAGGCCATAGGCATCGCAGTAAAAATTGATCTCCAGAATGGTGAAGGGGTCGAAAATGCCCAGATTGGAGCCGCAGCCGGCAATGGTTTCATATTCGGGTCCGTCCACGAAGACCCTACGGCCCTTGTACGCTCCGGTGTAAGGCACGAAGTCCTTGACGCCGTGGGAGCAGGCCACGGTACAGCCCTTCCAGCAGCCGTCGTAACCCGGATCGAAGAGCTTTTCAAAAGCCTCCGGTCCGATGAGCGAGGCCCCTGGATGAGAACCGTACTGAAAATTATTGGTGGGCAGCAGATCGAAATCATTCATTATCGGTACCAGGTGGACGGTACCGAGGCGGGCCATTTCGTTCTGTTTGGGATCCAGTTCCACAATTTCTCTGGAGTGGCACCGGGCCACTGTCTTGAGGGCCTCCAGGTCGGCGGGATTGTTGGTTTTAAGGGAAACCTGCTCCCAGCGGGCCACCACGGCCCTGAGGCCCTTGTCGGCGAACACCGTTCCGATGCCCCCGCGCCCCGCCTGTTTGTAGCGTACCCGTTTGCGGGCATTGTCATACCAGGAAAAGTTCAGGCAGCCGATACGGGTGTTGGCTGCGCCGGGGCCGGCTGAGATCACTGATATACCTACCTTCTTGCCTTGGGAGAAGTGATCGGTCAGCACATCGGAAAGCGCATAGGCGTCCTCGGGCAACCCCGGGATCTGAAGGATTTCTATCTTTTCTTCGATGCCGTCGATGACCACCACCGTATCCCCTTTGGTTTTTCCGGTGATCCGAAGGGCATCGAAACCGGAAAACTTCAGATAAGGACCGAAATAGCCACCGACGTTGGAATCTATCACTGAACCGGTAAGGGGAGAAATGGAGGTCACGATGCTTTTGCCAGAACCGGGGTAGGCAGGCGTGCCCCCCATGGGACCCGAAGAGATGCAGATGGCATTTTGCCGATCGTCCCATTTGTGGTCGCCTTTCAGGGCATCCCACAACAGCCAGAGATCGAAGCCTTTACCGCCGATGAAGGTTTTCTTGATTTTCTCCTCGATGGGGCCGGTGGCAATCGTGCCGGCGGAGAGGTCCACATCCAGATACTGGTCGGTATAGCCTTTATCGACATTGCGACGCGGATAGGTCAGGGTCTTGCGTGTGGTGGATTTCATTGGGGTCATGGTCTCGCTCCTGTATGATATCGTTTTTTTACACTATTTAAGTTCTTCGCGGACTTCGGAGAACTGCCGGGCCGGCGAAAAAATATCCATGGCCGCCTGGTCCTGATCGGTTGCGGTGCCGGAAATCATCCGTGCGGCCAGTTCACCCATGCCCGGTCCTAGCATGAAGCCTTGGCCGCACATGCCGGCGATATGAAACAAACCCATGATTTCAGGGCTCCAACCCACGATGGGCGATCCGTCGGGGCTCATGGGGTAGCACCCCCGCCATACCCGCCGCACCCGCAAGGTTTTCAGTCGGGGGATCAGCGCCACCATACGGGCGGCCACCTGGGGCAGAAATACCGATGTCTCCCGGGTATCGGTGCCGAGAATGGGCGGATCCGGTGTGATACAAAACACCACCTGGCCATGAATATTCTGGTAAAAATAGTAATTCTTCGATCCCGGTCCAGGCCGCAGGTCCACCACCATGCATGAAAACATGCGGGCCACCGGCTCGGTGATGGCCCCTTCGTGGGAATCAGGGGTCACGGGCAGATCCACGCCTGCGGTTGCGCACAGCGGCCGTGAATAGGCGCCGGCCGCATCCACGACCACCGGCGCCCGGTATTGCCCCTTTTCCGTCTGGATGCCTACCACCCGGTCCTTATCCACCAGCAGGGTCTTGATCCGTTCATTAAAGTGGAAACGGACGCCATTTTCAAGGGCTTTTCGTGCAAATGCGTTGATGGCCAACAGCGGTGAAGCCGAGCCGTCATTCGGGGAGAATGTGCCGCCGATAAGACCACCGGCATCGATGCCCGGAACGATTCGCTGCAGCTGATCGGAGTCAATGAAGTCGATATTCAGGCCGAATTGCTGTTGCAGAGGCAGCAGTTTCTTCAAGGACTGGGCGTCCTGCTCCCGGTAAACCGGGAAGAGATAGCCACCCTTGAGCCACTCGATGTCTTCTCCGTGCGTCTCCTTCCAGGTGGAAAACATCTCCAGGGAACGCAGACCCACAAGTATTTTTGCCGGGTCCGAGTGGGTGGCTCGGATCCCGCCGATAGCCCGTTTGTTGTCCCCCTGGCCCGGCGACGGCTTGCCGTCCACCACCAGCGTCTTCAGGCCCATAGATCCCAGTGCCATGGCCGTGGGGACACCCACTGAACCGGCCCCGGCGATAATAACATCAATGTTATCCATGCTGATCACCACTCCTTTCACCGGCCAGCGCACCCAGGGCGACCTCCACGAAGAGCGGGCGGTCCACCCGGTCAGTGACCGCACCCAGATCCACCCCTTCTTCCTGGAAGATTCGCCAGATCATAGGCCGACAGGTCTTGGACCCGCATGCCCCCATACCGGCCCGGTTCAGCGCTTTCATCTGATTGATGTCCCTGACCCCGCTGCGCACAGCGGTTCGGATCTCGCCGGCGGTGATGCGTTCGCAGCGGCAAATCACTGCCTCGTCTGGCAAAGGAGCATTTTCATAAACGGTGGCCGGGTCCACCTGGGTCTCCTGGACCCGGATGCCGATGGCTCGTTTGGCTGCTGCCCGTTCCAATTTGACCTGAACCAACAAGGTTCCCGGGTATTTTTTGCGGTTGGCCACGACCCGCTGCACCGGGTAATAGCCGAGTATGGCCCCGTCTCGGTCGGTAACCGGCACCCGCTGACCGTTCTGCACCCGCTCCCGCCAGATTTCGTATGGCAGGGTGACAGTGGGGTAGTCCGGATCCTTGCGGTAGTCAACCAGCGTGACCGCCAGTCCCGGGCAGATGGCCACGCAGGCCATGCACCCTTTGCAGGTCTTGCCTTCAACCAGATAGGGCAGCCCGGTGATCCTGTCATCTTCGGTGCGGATTGCCCCTTCCGGGCATACCGACGTGCAGGGGTTGCAAGGCACCTCCTGTTGGCAGTGAAAGATGGGCATCACGCCTTTTTCGCCGGGCGGCGGCTCCCGGTGAACCGGTGTTCCGGGCCGGGATTTGAGAATGGTGGCCTTTTCGTCCCACTCGGCCGGGATCTCATCGGGGAATCGTCCCAGGGCCTTGGCAATCTTCAGGCCTTCGATCTTTCCGGTGAACATGGCCGCCGACGCCTCGGCGATTTCCTGGGCATCCCCGGCAGAATAGACATCCATGCCCCATTGTTTGGCTTTGAGGTAAAATTCGTTGACTTCGGCCAACCCTACGGCGATCAGGACGGTATCCACGGCAAAGGTTTTGTGGGTGCCGGGGATCGTCTGCCAACCGTCGTCCAGTTCGGCGACGGTCACGCCCGCCACATACCCGTCGCCATGGGCGGCCACCACGGTATGCCGGGTGAAAATGGGGACCCCCAGCCGTATCAGCTTGTCTGCATGCACCTGGTAGCCGCCCACCCGGGGCAGGGCCTCGATGAGCGCCACGACCTCGATGCCGGCCTGAATGGCATGGTACCCGGCGATCAGCCCCACATTGCCGCCGCCTACGATGAGCACGCGCTCCGATGATTTGATGAGGTCTCGATTAACCAGTGTCTGGAACGCCCCGGCACCGTATACACCAGGCAGGGTGTTGCCGGGAAAGGAAAGCATTTTCTCTCTGGCGCCGGTGGCCACCAGCAGCTTTTTTGGACGGACCTTGCGATATTCGTTTCTTTTTACGACCCCCACGATGCCGTCGGAAAAGACGCCCACGGCGGTAGCCTCCAGCCAGATCTGCACCGACGGCAACGCCCGCAGTTGTGCCTCCAGAATGCTGCCTATTTCAAAACCCCGTGTTCCCGCGTGGGAATCTTCCACGGAGCCGAAAAACTTATGGGTCTGAAGGACCAGTTTCCCCCCCAGGCGATCTTTGTCATCGATGACCAGGGTTTCGATGCCCAGTTTGCCCAGTTCGATGGCGGCGCTCAGCCCGGCCGGCCCAGCGCCGAGGATCAATACAGCCACCGACTTTTCAGCTGCCGGTTCAAAGACTGGCTTGCCAGCAGCCTGCGGCAGAATGGGTAGGCCTTCCACCGATTGCACTGCCATCTTATTTTTCAGGGGTGTCATGCACGCTTTGACGGGAATGCCGTCAGCCATAACCAGGCACTGGGAGCACTGACCGTTGGCACAGAAAAGCCCCTGCGGGCTGCCGTCCTTGTGATGGTGACCAAAGACGTGAATATCATTGGCGAAAAGGGCCGACGAGATCATTTCCCCATCCCTGCCGGTCAGCGGTGTGCCATTCCAGGTAAACGGGACCTCAGCATCCGCCGGTACATCCAGAATGGGATGGGATTGAAGTCGCTTGATTGACATAAGGGTTACATCTCCCGGCTTTCCATGTAGTGATTGAATCGCAACACGTGGGCTTCGGCCAGTTGCCGTGCCTCGTCCGTATTCTTTCTTTCCACGGCGTCGATGATGCTGGCCAGATCGGTGAAATTTTCCGCCATTTCGCGCTGTTTCATGACCAAAAAGGTTTCATAGTACTGGTCGATGTTGTCATGGACCGTGTGATGCATAGAGATGTAGACCGGATTTCCCGTAATTTCGGCCAGGGATAGATGAATGTGCTTATCCACCTCCACGAACGCCTTCTGGAAATCGCTGCCCTTTTCGGCGAACTGGCGGGCCTGTTCAAGCAGAGATTTGAGATGGATGACATCTGCCGGAGTGGACCGTTCCGCGGCCAATGCCGACACGCGGCCCTCCACACCCACACGAAACTCCGTGAGGTGCTGGAGTGAGACCTTCTGGTAGCGGATCAGCAGGGCCAGGCTTTCGTTGATCTGGTCGTAACTGATATCCTGTACCACGGCGCCACCGCCCACCCCCAGCTTGATCTCGATGAGGCCCTTTTGCTCCAGCACCCGCAGGGCCTCACGCAAGGTTCCCCGACTCACCTGGAGCACCTCTTTAAGTTCACGCTCCGAAGGGAGCATTTCGCCGGGCATCAGTTTTCCCTCAAGGATGGTCTCCTGGATCTGTTCCACCACATCCTGAAAAATCCGGGTCTGTTTGGCTGCTTTGAACATGGCATCTTTCCCTATGCATCTTGCATCCCCTGCGGTATCGCCATCGGCATGCTTTCGGATCAGATGATGAATGCAAAAGCGCGGGGCAACATGATTTTGTAATGGTTTAACCATTTGTTGTAATGGTTAAACCATTACCGTTCCCGGTCGTTTATGTCAAGCCCCAACCGCTCGCCGGCTGACCCATCGACCAATTTTGGGGGTGCTGCCGTCAAACACGAGCCGGTCGCATGATTTCCCTTGACACCATAAAGGTGCAGAACGTAGGTGAACTATCTGCGATGACGCGAAACCAAAAGGAGATCGAATCCATGTTGACCAACAAAAAGATCGGTATGATCGGAACCGGAAATATGGGCAACGCCCTCATCGACGGATTGATCCGATCCGGCGCGGCGCTGCCCGAGAACATCCTCTGTTCCGATGCCAGCGAGCGGCAGTTGGAACCCATAAGGGAAAAATATAAGGTAACCACCACCACGGACAATATCGAGGTGGTCAAGTCAGCGGATATCGTCATCTATGCCATCAAACCCCAAATTATGGCCAGTGTGCTCAAGGAAACCGCCGACTACCTGGACATGAGCAAACTGATCATCTCCATTGCCGCCGGTGTTCCTTTGGCGGCCATCGAGTCCCTGCTAAAGAAAGACCTTCGCCTGATCCGGGTCATGCCCAACGTGGCTGTGGCGGTCCGTGAAGGCGCAACGGCGGTCGCCGCCGGCGGCCATTCAGACAAGGAGGACGTTAAACTGGCCATGGCGATTTTCGATTCGGTGGGCAAATCCATCTTCCTCAAGGAAAACAACCTGATGGACGCCATCACAGGTCTCAGCGGCTCCGGTCCGGCCTATATTTTCATGATTGTCGATGCTCTGGCCGATGCCGGCGTCAAAGTTGGGCTTTCCCGGAAAGATGCCCTGTTCCTTTCCTCCCAGACCATCCTGGGTGCAGCCAAACTGCTTCTTGAAACCAACGCTCATCCCGGTCAACTCAAAGATTCGGTCACCTCACCGGGCGGTACGGCCATTGCCGGTCTTCACACGTTAGAAAAAGGCGGACTTCGCACCACCCTCATCAATGCCGTTGAAGCAGCCACCGACCGGTCCAAGGAACTCGGGGAGGCCATGATCAAAAACTTTTCCAACGGCCAAACTCAGCCTTGAAGCGCGGGCGTTCATTGGAACCCAGAACAGAATAGCTGATAAGCTGATGAGCCAATAAGCTGATCAGGGAAAAAGCTCAGGGTTCAGAGCTCAAAGCTGAACCCAGAACCCCGAACCTAGAACCCTGAACCCTGAACCGTGAACCCGTGAACGGCCCCCTGAGCGATAACCGGCCTTGTCGAATTCAGCTCACATGATTATATTCTTCAGTCGGTATGAATGATTGCAGCCCGGGGTGAAAATGTGAGACCACTTCCATCAGCCGTTGTTGAAAACGTCACGATTGTCGTCCGGATCGCACTGGGGGCAATTTTCCTGATCTCCTGTGCCGGTAAGATCGCCGATCCGGGGGCCTTTGCGGCAATTGTGACCAACTACCAGCTGCTTCCGCCTCCGCTGGTTTCAGCAACAGCCGTACTTTTCCCCTGGGTCGAGGCGGTATGCGGTCTGGCACTGGTTTTCGGCCGGCTTGAAAAGGGTGCGGCGCTGCTGGTAACTCTGATGATGATCGTCTTTACCGGACTCATCCTTTATAACGGCTATCGCGGATTGAACATCGCCTGCGGTTGTTTTTCGCTGGCTGCCAATGCACCGTCGAATATCGCCGTGAACACCCTTCGCAATCTGCTTATTCTGGCGGCCGGCGCATGGATCCTTTTTTTTTCCAGACGCCAGCGGCTGACGTCTGTTGGATGATCAGGGCGCTTTTATTGTAACCCGTTACGGGTTCTGCGGCTCACCAGGAAAGACAGCCACCCTATCATGTTGCCACCAACGCCGGAGGATTGACCGGACGCATGTTTACTGAATCTATCTCCTATCCCGCAGCACTGGTTGCAGGCCTGCTATCTTTTTTTTCCCCGTGTATCCTGCCGTTGATACCAGCCTATTTTACCTTCATCACCGGACTGTCATTGGATGAATTAACCGCCGCCCGGACGACCGGCGTCCGCGCCCAGGTCATACGGGCAACGTTGAGTTATGTGCTCGGTTTCTCATTGGTTTTCATCCTTATGGGTGCTTCTGCCTCACTCATCGGTGGAGCAATCTTCAAATACCGCGACTGGATACGAATCATCGGAGGCCTTCTGATCATCCTGCTGGGCATTCACATGACCGGGTTGCTGAGATTCAGGTTCCTTCAGTTCGAACGGCGACTTCAAGTTCAGAAGAAACCCCTCCATTTTCTGGGGACTTTTTTCGTCGGAATGGCCTTCGGGGCGGGATGGAGCCCATGCATCGGCCCACTGTTGGGATCCATCCTCATTGTGGCGGGCAACCAGGAGACAGTGGTCGATGGCATCGGGCTGCTCTCCGTTTATGCCGCCGGATTGGCACTACCGTTTTTGGTGCTTGCGGTATTTATCGATTCACTGCTATCCTTTATCAAAAAGGCATCCTGGTCGATAAAGTATATCAACTTGACCGCAGGTCTGATGCTGCTGATCCTCGGCCTGCTGCTGGTTACCGACAATTTGAATCTGATCAGCGCATAGGATACGTGATGTTATGAAAAAACGATGGAACCTGGCTACAATTAGCCTGACCATATTGATAACCCTATTTTCTGGGGCTGTAATTGCATCCGGGACTCAAACCGACGACGCCGGCATCCAGTGGTTTTCCTATGCCGAGGGCAGGCAACGGGGAGAGGCCGAAAACAAGAAAGTGTTTCTGGTCTTTAATGCAGACTGGTGCCGCTACTGCCTTCAAATGGAAAAGGAGACGTTTCAAAACCCCACGGTCATCGCCTACGTCAACCGCAACTTCGTTCCCGTCAGCGTCAACTCGGACAAGGAGCAGGACATTGCCGAAAAGTACAAAGTCCGCGGATTGCCCGATACGTGGTTCATTTCCGAGACCGGTGAGCCAATTGCCAACCGGCCCGGATACATTGCACCTGACGATATGCTGAAGATCCTGAAGTTCTTCGGCACTGACAGCTACCGAACCATGAGTTTCAGGGCTTTTGTAGATAAGGGAAAATAAGGCGGCCAAACCCACACCGCGATATCAACCAGCGATTCAGATTGATCTGGGCGAAGCTCTTCTAATCAGTCGAATGAGTGTGGAGATGGTGATGACCAGTGACAGGATCCCCAAGAGACAGGGGACCCAGATATAGCCCTGGTAACTGGGCGAATCCAGAGAGGCAGCAACGCCGGTGATGCTGTAAAGCAGCACCGCTAAGACAAAAGCCAGGGTCAGCACCATGGCAAGCTCAGTGTCGTACCACGGGAAAAAGGCCTTACGGAAAAGCAGTTCGCTTTTATATTTCACTTTCACGCATACCTCCGGATCTTGCAGACAAATGACCCTATTTGGCCAAAAAAAACAAGTGCACCTGAAAAAACAGCTGGTCAATCGACGGCTGGTTTCGACGGTTGTCGCGCTGATGATGCTTGGAATCGGTGGATGTGCCGTGACTCCGAAAACGCTCTCCATCAAAGACAATCCGACCCGCTTGATGGAAAATACCATCTTGAAAACAGCCACGCTGTCGGTGGTGTCCCCGGACCGACTGATCGCCGACCTGACCGATGCCCGGGTGGTCTATGTGGGAGAGAGCCATACCAACCCTCACCACCACGCCATTCAGTTGGAAATCATTAAAGGGCTTGCGCAAACCAACGCGCATTTGACCATCGGCATGGAGATGTTCGATCACACCTACCAGCCGGTGCTGGATCAGTGGACGGCCGGTGAGCTTGACCAGACCACTTTCATAGAAAAAACCCACTGGTATGCCAACTGGGGCTTCGATTTTGATCTGTACCGCGATATCCTTGAATATGCAAAGGAAAAAAGACTCCGGATCATCGCCCTGAATGTGCCTAATTACATCCCCAGAAAGATCAGTGTAGGGGGTATCGCCAGCCTGTCCCAAGATGATCGCCGGCACCTGCCCAAAACCATCGACACCACCGATGCCGATCACCGGGCCTATGTGGAGAAAATTTTCAAGATGCACACCCTCCGAGGCCGGGAGAACTTCGAGTACTTCTACGAAGCCCAGTGTACCTGGGAAGATGCCATGGCCGACGCTGTGGCTGAAAACTTAGGATCGGGAAAGATGGTGGTGTTGGCGGGAAAAGGACATATCATCCGCAAATTCGGCATTCCCGACCGGGCCTTCGCCCGATCGCAAGCCCCTTTCAAGACCATCTACCTGGCCCAAGTGGGCGATGAGGCTGAATTGTCCTGGGCCGATTACCTGTGGGTGACCCCGGAGACGCGCATGCCCCACAACCGGATGATGGGCAGGGTAAAGAAAAAACAATAGCAAGCCTGTCCTATTCCACTTGATCGATGCGCGTAAATGTCAAATGAAGGCGTGCTATCATTTTAATAAAATGCGTGGCTATCCTTGAACCGCGATAGCGAACGCATTCCTCGCCGCTTGCGGCGGGGTTAGCGAGCGAACTGAAAATAGACTTACATCCTTACGGTGAAGATTCCCCGCGGCTTGCCGCGGGGAGGGTTCAATTGACCTTTGAACGTTAACCTTCTGCATTCTCGTTCCCTGACATGGGCGTACGTCCAGAAGTGGCGAATTTTGGTCCAAGTCAAGGCCGCAGCGATGGCAACCCGCAGGCGTAGCAGCGCGACGTCGAGGATTTGCCAGAGCGAGAACGCCGGCATGGGCCAAAAGGCGCCGCTGCTGGACGTACGCCGCTTAGCCGCACTTGGTGAACCCGCAGAAGTGACAGGTCATACACCCCTCTTCGAAGCTGATGGTCTGACTGCACTCCGGGCAGACCTCGCCCATCAGGCTGCCTCCCTTCCTTTTCACTTTCTCGTCTTTAAGAAAACGTTGTTCCAACACCCGGGCAATCGCATCGGGAATGGAAAGCACCAGTCCCCCATTTTGAAAAACGGGGTGCTCGCCGCCGATCCCCTTGAGCTGGTCCACCACCTTGTCAACGGTTACGCCGGACCGAAAGGCCAGGGAGACCAGCCGTCCAATGGCCTCGGTCTTGGCGGTTGTGGATCGGCCTGATTTACCGATAGTGGCAAAGACCTCGAAGGGTTGGCCGTGGTATTCGGTCACCGTCACGTAGAGCTGCCCCAGTCCGGTCTTCACCCGGGTGGTAAAGCCATCCAGGGTATCGGGCCGCTTGCGGACGGCGGTCATGAAGGCGTCCTCCTCCTTTTTATCCGATGAAAAGGAGAGCACCTGATTTTCCTTGCTACCGTCCCGGTAGATGGTAACACCCTTGCAGCCCAGCTTCCAGGCCAGGTCGTAAATCTTCTGCACATCCGCCACCGTGGCGTCCCGGGCCAGGTTGACCGTCTTGGACACGGCGTTGTCCGTGTGTTTTTGAAAGGCCGCCTGCATGCGCAGGTGCCATTCCGGCGAGATGTCGTGGGCAGTCACGAACACCTGCCTCACCGCATCCGGGATATCGTCCATGTGGGCGATGGTTCCGGCACCGGCAATGGCCTCCATGAGCGCTTCGGAATAAAATCCCTGCCGTCTGGCCGCAGCCTCGAAGTGGGGGTTGACCTCCGTGAGCTTGTCGTTGTCCATGACCGTCCGCACAAAACTCAATGCAAAGAGCGGCTCGATGCCTGACGAGCAGTTGCTGATGATGCTCAGGGTTCCGGTAGGGGCGATGGTGGTTGTGGTGGCGTTGCGATAGGCCAACAGGCTGTCACCACTGTAACGGCTCTGCTCATAATTGGGAAACACCCCTCGCTGCTGGGCCAGGGCAAGAGACGCCTGATGCGATTCGGTCTGGATAAAACCCATGATTTCCTCGGCCACGGTCAGGGCCTTCTCGCTGTTGTAGGGAATGGCCAGCTGGAACAACAGATCGGCAAAACCCATAAGTCCCAGACCGATCTTGCGATTACCCTTCACCATCGTGTCGATGGCCGGCAAGGGATAGCGGGACATGTCGATGGTGTTATCCAGAAAGCGTACCGATGTCCACACGGTCTCTTTCAAGGCATCAAAATCGATTCTTGCATCACCCTGAGCGTCGATCACGAACTTGGAAAGATTGATGGATCCTAAGTTACAGGCTTCCATGGGCAGCAAGGGCTGTTCACCGCAAGGGTTGGTGCTCTCGATCTCGCCCAACGCCGGCGTGGGGTTGTCCCGGTTGATGCGGTCGAGAAAAACGATCCCCGGATCCCCGTTTTTCCATGCTTGTTCGATCAGCTCGGAATAGACCTCCCGGGCATTGAGCGCCCCCATCGTCTGGCGATCCCGAGGATCCACCAGATCGTAAATGTCATCGGCTTTGACCGCCTCCATGAAGGCTTCGGTAATGCCCACGGAGATGTTGAAATTGTTCAACTCGGTATTGGTGGACTTGCAGTGGATAAACTCGATAATATCCGGGTGATCCACCCGCAGGATAGCCATGTTGGCGCCACGGCGGGTACCCCCCTGCTTGACCTGTTCGGTGGCGGTGTTGAAGATCTTCATGAAGGAAATGGGGCCGGAGGCGATGCCGCCGGTGGTGCCCACCATGGAGTTCTTGGGCCGCAGTCGCGAAAAAGAGAAGCCGGTGCCGCCGCCTGATTTATGAATAACGGCCGCATTTTTCAGCGAGTCGAAAATGCCCTCCATGCTGTCTTCGATGGGCAGCACAAAACAAGCCGCCAGTTGCCCCAAGCGCCTACCGGCATTCATCAGGGTGGGCGAGTTGGGCAGGAACTTGAAATCCGTCATCAGGGTATAGAACTGCTCGGTGATTTTCTGGATGTCGGCGTTCTCGTCGTATTTTTTCTCCGCCTGGGCGATGCGCCGGGACACCCGGTGAAACATCTGGGCCGGCGTCTCCTGGATCCTGCCATCCGTATCTTTCTTCAGATAGCGCCGATCAAGTACGGTTTTGGCGTTGGAAGAAAGATCGATGCCGTTTCTGATGAACATGTCCCGGGTCAACCTCACCGGCCCTTGGGCATTCAGCCCGTATTCGGCCAGTTTGGCCTTGACCATCTCATCCACCATTGGAGAAGAAATGTGCCGAAGGTCCATGCGGTCGATGGTGGATCGAATGAATTGGGCGATCTCTTTGGCCTGACTCTTGTTGACGGCATTGGCGCCAATGAGACTCTTGCAGAAAACCTGGTCATCCCAGACATGGGTGTTCAGGTCCACGTTTCCATCGTCCACGATGAGAATTTTCTCTTTATGTGCCATAGGGTGTCACAACTCCAAAATAGGGTAAGCGGTTTACGGACCTACTACCCGGATCCAGAACCACGGTTCCGCTTGCAAACCTTCGGGTTTAAGGCGGTTAGCATCCGACTCCGGATTCTACGGGAAAAAGAAACCCCAAGCACCTACCAGTGACGGTGTCGGTGTTTCTCTGGTGTGGTAATCCTGACTGAATCGGACTTAATGCCGGCACGACACGCGGGGGAAAAGGGGACCTACCATACAGGGTTTACACGATGGAAACAGTCAATGCCGCAACCCTGCCGCGCCAGCGTACAAATACATTTCTCACACAACATATTGTATGTCAAGCAGCTTTTAGCACAACATATACCTATAGCAGGCGTTCAGGAAAAACTTCCCCTTTTTCGCTGAACGGCTATACCAAGCGATCTCGCACGGGTTGGTTTTATAAGCAAACACAACGAGTTGGCCGCACCTGCGCAAACCAGTCACAACCACAAGATATGGAAAAAGCGCCTTGACATACAACAACATCTTGTTGTATGAACCCCTTTACCGCCTCGTCGTCCATGGGGCTGGAATTACAACATATCCGAAATTGTCTGATGTGTTGTACGCCCTGAAAAAAGGCTGCCTGCGGCTTTTTTCGTCGTTTCAAACCACCAAAAGCGCATGTTGCACCCGAGGAGATGCCCATGATTGAGCAGATCAAAAAACGTGACGGCCGAATTGTCGAGTTTGCCCCATCCAAGATCACAGCGGCCATCGCAAAGGCCGGTCACGCCTCGGGAGAATTCGGGGAACGGGACGGCAAGAAAATGACCCTGCGGGTCCTGACCCTGGCCCATGAACTTCGCATGGGGTCCACCCCCGAGGTGGAGGAGATTCAGGATATCGTGGAGCGGGTATTGCTGGACTCCCCTTATTATAAAACGGCCAAGGCCTACATCATCTACCGGGAGCAGCATGCCCAGATCCGGCGCATTGCCACCGAAGCCCAGGTGGACCTGGTGGAGCACTATATCCGCAAACTGGACTGGAAGATCAAAGAGAACAGCAACATGTGCTACTCCCTCCAGGGGCTCAACAACTATATCTCCTCTGACGTTACCGCGGAATACTGGCTCAACAAAATCTATCCACCGGAAATACGCCGGGCCCATGCCGACGGGGACCTTCATATCCACGACCTGAGCCTGCTGTCGGTCTACTGCGTTGGCTGGGATCTGACCGACCTCCTGCGCAACGGGTTCAAGGGCGTCGAGGGCAAGGTCGAAAGCGGACCGCCCAAGCATCTGCGCTCAGCGCTCGGCCAGATCGTCAACTTTTTCTACACCCTCCAGGGGGAGGCGGCCGGCGCCCAGGCCCTGTCCAACTTCGACACCCTGCTGGCACCCTTCATCCGTTATGATAAGCTGGGCTATGCCGGAGTCAAGCAGGCACTCCAGGAGTTCGTCTTCAACATCAACATTCCCACCCGAGTTGGATTCCAGACGCCCTTCACCAATATCACCATGGATCTTTGTGTGCCGGGCACCTTGAAAGACCATCCGGTTATCATTGGCGGCAAGGATAAAAAGGCCACCTACGGAGATTTCCAGGCGGAGATGGACACCTTTAACCGGGCTTGTGCCGAAGTGATGATCGAGGGCGACGCCAAGGGTCGCGTCTTCACCTTCCCCATCCCCACCTATAACATTACCAAGGAGTTCGACTGGGACAACCCCAACCTGGAAACCGTTTGGCAGATGACCGGCAAATACGGCATCCCCTACTTCTCCAACTTCGTCAATTCGGACATGTCTCCGGAAGACGCCCGCTCCATGTGTTGCCGACTGAGGCTGGACAACCGCGAACTGCTCAAGCGCGGCGGTGGTCTTTTCGGCGCCAACCCCTTGACCGGCTCCATCGGCGTAGTGACCATCAATCTCCCGCGGATCGGCCATGAGGCCAAGGATGAAACCGAATTTTTCGACAGTCTCCAGGCCAAGGTGGATCTGGCCATTGAAAGCCTGACCATCAAACGCAAAGTGCTGGAACAGTTTACCGACAAAAATCTCTACCCTTATTCAAAGTTCTACTTGAGATCCATCAAGAACCGCTCCGGCCTTTACTGGAAAAACCATTTTTCCACCATCGGTATCGTGGGCATGAACGAAGCCTGTCTGAACTTTCTGGGAACGGACATCACCACCGCCAGCGGCCAGGCCTTTGCCGTAAAAGTGATGGACGGACTGCGGGCCATGATCACAGAGATCCAGGACCGCACCGGAGAGATTTTCAATCTGGAAGCCACGCCGGCCGAAGGCACCTCATACCGCCTGGCCATGATCGACAAAAAACGCTTTTCGGACATCCTATGCGCCAACGAGGAAGACGTTCAAAAAGGAGCCGTACCCTATTACACCAACTCCACGCAACTGCCGGTGAATCACACCGACGATATCTTTGAGACGCTGATGCTTCAGGACAACTTGCAGGTCAAATACACCGGCGGTACCGTACTGCACCTGTTTTTAGGGGAGCAGGTCACTGACATCGAGACGGTAAAGTCGCTGATTCGTAAGGTGTCGGATAATTACCATCTGCCCTACTTCACCCTGACCCCGACCTTTTCGATCTGTCCGTCACATGGCTACCTCAATGGTGAACAAACCCGCTGCTCACACTGTAATCGTGAAACGGAAGTTTACTCCCGGGTGGTGGGTTACCTGCGGCCGGTCAAGCAATGGAACGACGGAAAACAGGCGGAATACTACCGCCGACGGCCATTTAAAATCCCACTCGAGGAGCCGGGTGTAGCGGCCGCAGTCGCCATGAAGGAAAATGTCCGGTGCAACCCGCCGATGAAGGACCCGATCGAAGCGATAGACCCAGTGAGCACCGATGATGCTCTGCGGCAAATGGGGTCGGTGTAGCAACGCATGATCCTGGCCGGCCTCCAGAAAAACTCCTTTATCGACTTTCCCGGCAAGATCAGCTGCGTCCTTTTCACCACCGGCTGTAATTTCATATGCCCCTATTGCCACAACGCAGACCTCGCCCGGGGCGAATACCCGGCGCGGTTTGAATTGACAGATATCATAGCTTTTTTAAAATCCCGCCGGGGCCTGCTGGAAGGCGTGGCTATCACCGGTGGAGAACCCACGCTGGAAAAGGGTATCGTTGATCTTTGCCGGGCCGTCAAAGCGCTGGGATATCCGGTGAAACTGGATACCAACGGCAGTCGGCCCGGGGTGCTCCGTCAGCTTATTACGCAGCACCTGGTGGATTTTATCGCCATGGACATCAAGGCGCCTTTAAAGGACTACCATCCTTTCAGCCGAGACCCCAATATCCATGAACGGCTGACAACAAGCATCCGGACCATCATGGAATCCGCTCCCGCCTATGAATTTCGTACCACCTGTGCCGCGCCATTTGTGAACGAAACCACGGTTGAATCCATCGCTAAAACGATCGAGGGCGCCGACTGTTATGTGCTCCAGCCGTTCAACCGCCGTGCCGTTTGCCTCGACCCTGAATTCAACCAACGGCGGGACCCGACCCTCTTACCGGAATTGATGCAACGCTTGAAATCCTTGGCCGAACCCTTTGTCAGGCGCTGCATGATCCGGTAACATCCCGCCGCACCCCCACTTGCCGCTATCACCCGATTACGGTTTTCACCCTGCGAAGCTACCAGATTTTACTCGTTCCCTCTTATTTTCACCAGCATCACAAGCCTGGCAACATCGACAATAAATTTTATTTTATCATAAATTCATAATACTTAAAGCCAAATGGCGTAGTTAATTTGTGGCCTGGCAAATCAATTGCAATCAAGAGCATCGCAGCTGCTGAACCGGTACAGGTTCTGATTGGTACTGAATCTAAAACAGGAGAACGTTCTCGGTCATGAATGTAAAGCCAGCTCTATATCGAATTGCCCACACCAGTGCCATTCTTGCTTTCCTCTGCATCTTATCGACATCCACCGCTGTTATGGCAGCCAGTGTGACGCTTCGCTGGGACCCCAGCGGTCCGGCCACCGACGGTTACCGGTTGTTCGCCAGAAAAAGCGGCCAGGCCTACAATTACAGCCAGCCCGACTGGGAGGGTGCCGGGGTTACCGGCACCCTCAACCTTCTCGACGGCCAGACCGACTACTACATCGTAGTCCGGGCCTACAAGGACAATATAGAAAGTGCCAATTCCAATGAAGTCCATTACATTCCTCCGGCTGCGCACAATGACGACGATGGCATGCCCGATGACTGGGAAGCCCGCTTCGGCCTGGACCCCCGGGTCGATGACGCCGACAGTGACCTCGATCATGACGGTATCAGCAACCGCGATGAATTCCGCGCCGGTCTGGAGCCTTATGATCCGGGAGTAGGCAAGTCGCCGCTGGCGCCTGAGTTACTTTTCCCTGTTTCCGATGCCAAGGTGGAACGCAACCCGCTGCTTGATGTGGGAGATTTTTCAGACGTCGACGGGGATGCCCATATCGCCACCCAGTGGCAGGTATACCGCAACGGTTCGACAAATTGCCTGCTGGATGTGGTGACCCATCGCTGGCTCAACCTTTTGCGGGTACCGCTTCTGCTGCTCAACGGCGACGGAACCTATAGCTGGCGGGTCCGTTTTTTCGACTCCGGCGGACGGGCGTCCGCGTGGTCGGCCAGGGCTTATTTCACCACCCAGGCCGCGGAGGGCGATCTTGATAACAACGGCATTAGCGACAATCAGGAAGGTGGTGTGGTTCAGGCCCAAGTGACGCGCGCCTTATCATCGCCAACAATCACCTGTGAGCCCACTGACCTCGTCGTGGAAACCGCAGAGACGGTCGCAGAAATCAAACAGATGGCGCTGCTCGACCCGATCGATTTGGAAATCGATGAGACGACGCCGGACCGCCTGCCTTCAGCCATGCTGGCCTACAAGCTGGTGCTTCACCGACCTGGCCAGCGGGCGCTGGTGACGATCAAACTCTCCGATCCGGCGCCTGCCGGTGCCACATGGATCAAGTACGATGCGGTCAATGGCTGGCAGGATTACTCCCATCACGCGGCAATATCCGCTGACCGCCAGTCAGTGACTGTTGAAGTCACGGACGGTGGTTATGGTGATGCCGACGGCGTTGCCAACGGAATCATCGTAGACCCGGCAGGACTTTCCATAGCGCCGATCGCGCCCACCGCCGGCGGCGGCAGTGGCGGCCGGTGCTTCATATCCACAATCCACGACGTGAAAAATGAATTGCCTTCAGGAAGTGGTTTCTGGCAGTCGATCAAGGACAGCTTGATCCGCTTGATGGAGGTGGCGTCCACATGAACAATATCTGGGCTTTAAATCTATTGTTGATAGCTGCCACTTGGTATTTTTTTAGAAAAGAAACACGCACACCATCTTGCGCCTGACCTATTCGCCTACTAGCTGTATTCACATTGCAGGTACAAGCATTCTACATCAGGCGTCGTCCGCCATCTCCAGCTCATGCGTAATCTTGATCGCCTCAACCACGCTCTGGGCGGCCGGGCACAGGGTAATATAATTGTTGAATGCATCCTCGGCATCCGCGCGCTTGTCCGCTGGCAGCTTCAAATTATAGTGAACCTTGATGCGCACGATTTTCAACACACCGTTGACATCTTCGATATCACCGGTGACCGTCGCCATGTAGCGATCCTGAAAGGTCCGGATCTTTTTTTTGGCCAGCACCGCGGCCAATGTGCCCATCATTCAACCGCCCACCGCGCCAACCAGATGATCCAGGGTGGCGGCGTGTTCCTCTTCCGGATCGACATTGTAAAATTTCTTGATCCCGCCGTGAACGCCATAATAAACCGGTTTGTCGAATCCCCGGATGTGGGCAATGCGGGTGGGTCCTTTTTCGCGGGTAATCGTGATGTGCGACTGATGGATGATCTCTCCCATGGTGTCTTCCTTTCTGTAGAATATTCGAAGTGCAGATGGAGCGGCTTCCAGCCGCGATATGTCACTGCCTGTCGTCCATTCATCGCGGCTGGGAGCCGCTCCTACGATGAACCGCGACAACGAGCACTTTCCCCGCCGCTTGTCGTAGCGAAGCGGAGATCCCGCCATCGGGGTCGGAGCGAAGCAGAAATACCGAGCACCGGTGCGGAGGGGTTAGCGAGCGAACTGGAAATTAATTTTCATCCTTCCGGTAAAGATTCCCCGCGGCTTGCCGCGGGGTGGGTTCAATCCCGAGAGTGTCCTTAGCTTTTAAAATAGGTATGCTTTTGCCGAATGTAAAATGATCGCGCCATGCCCTTGAAACCGAGGGGAAACTCATGTAGCCTTTATCTGCTCCGACATTTCAGCCCCCCTTTTCCCATCAGAATCATTTTGCGAATTGAATGGAAAGCAGGATTGATGAGCGTTTCGCACCGCGAACAAAAACCAGAGGGCCTTAAGCATGAATTCAATAAAGATTGCGGTTATTCCGGGAGATGGCATCGGCAGGGAAGTCATTCCCGAAGGCATCGATGCCCTGGAAGCCGCCGGGAGCATGCAGGGCGTCAACTTCGAATGGACCGAATTTGAATGGTCCTGCGAGACCTACCATAAAACGGGGCGCATGATGCCCGAAGACGGTATCGAACAGCTGCGGCAGTTCGACGCCATCTACCTCGGTGCGGTCGGCTTTCCCGGCGTACCGGACCACATCTCCCTCTGGGGCCTGCTGATACCCATCCGGCGCGCCTTCGACCAGTATGTAAATCTGCGCCCGGTGCGGTTGTTCGAAGGTGTTCCCTGTCCGCTGGCAGGCAAGAAACCCGGTGACATCGATTTTTATGTGGTACGGGAAAATGTCGAAGGTGAATACTCTTCGGTCGGCGGCATTCAGTATGAAGGCACCGAGCAAGAGGTCGTCTCCCAGGTCAGCCTGTTTACGCGTCGAGGCACCGACCGTATTCTCAAATACGCATTCGAACTGGCTCAAGGCCGGCCCGCCCGGCACCTGACCTCAGCCACCAAATCCAATGGGATCTTTCACTCAATGCCTTACTGGGACAGCCGGGTAAAACAGATCGCCACATCCTATCCCGGGGTCGCCGTCGATCAATACCACATCGATATCCTGACTGCCAATTTCGTGCGCATGCCCGAGCATTTCGATGTCGTCGTCGGTTCCAATCTGTTTGGCGACATCCTGTCCGATCTGGGCCCCGCCTGCGCCGGTACGATCGCTATCGCGCCCTCGGCCAATATCAACCCCGAACGGATTTTCCCGTCGATGTTCGAACCGGTGCACGGCTCCGCCCCTGATATTGCCGGCCGGGGAATCGCCAACCCCATCGGCACTGTCTGGGCCGGCGCTATGATGATGCAGCACCTGGGCTTTCCCATGCTCCACGACACGTTGATAAAAGCCATTGAAACCATATTGCGCGAAGGCGGGAACCTGACGCGTGACATGGGCGGACACGCCAGTACGCGTGAATTGGGCCGGGCGATAGTAGAGGCAATATAAAGCGTATTGGCATCCCATCACTAACCCTATGAACCAGGAGAAATACAGATAGTCAACAACGCCTGATGAGACCACGTCCGAAGAAAAAAACCCTGCTGTCCCGCGCTGATATTGGCCCCTGTCTCCTTTGCAAGCGTCGCTGGCCGGAATTGCATGTCCCTTGATGATTGTTATTCTATATTCATTCGTCGTGAATGCAATCGGAGCGATCCTGATCGAACCTGACACCAGGTAAAACAGCAACCAAGCGCAACCCTACATAAAACGATAGAACCTATCTAAAAACAACGCCCTGATATAAGGAGACCAATCATGATAAACGCCTATGCCGCATTTGAACCCAAGGGAAAACTCGAACCTTTCGCCTATGATCCGGGAGAACTGAAACCCCAAGAGGTAGAAATCGATGTCCACTCCTGTGGCATCTGCCATAGCGACATCAGCGTCATTGACAATGAATGGGGCAATGCCCAATATCCCGTTGTTCCCGGTCACGAAGTTGTCGGAACGATTGCCAAAGTCGGAGAAAACACCAACCACCTGACGGTCGGTCAAACCGCGGGGCTGGGCTGGCATGCCGGCTACTGCAATGCCTGTGCGTCTTGCGGGGAGGGCGATCACAACCTGTGTGCCAACTCACAGGCGACCATCATCGGCCATCATGGCGGCTTTGCCGAACCGAACGTCCCGGCAGGCAGACTCCTGCGGATACAATTGAACCCTCCCCGCGGCAAGCCGCGGGGGATGTGCTGCCTGTAACGGCAGTACTGCGCAACACCGTAAGGATAAAAAATCGATTTTCAGTTCGCTCGCTAACCCCGCCGCACCGGTGCTCGGTATCTCTGCTTCGCTCCGACAAGCGGCGAGGAATGCGCTCACTATCGCGGTTCAATGACCGTGGCGTGATGGCGATCCCACCGGCAGTCATCTTTACGATCTTTCCAACGATTAACCCTTTGCCCGGTTTGCCTTATTCACCCCCGCCGATCACCGACACTCGGGAGGTGTCTGTGTGCAGTTGGTCTTTT
>NZ_JASJGN010000250.1:0-22376 GCF_033791525.1 Desulfosarcina sp. | reverse complement strand
ACCTATACCTACAACCTGGGCCAGACCGTGTACAGCCTGATCGCCAACGGCGCCACCGGCCAGATGGCCGCCATCTTGAACCTGGAGCAGGATTTTAACGGTTGGATCCCCATCGGTATTCCCATCGCCCCGCTCATGCACCTGGAGGAGCGCAAAAGCAAGCTTGAACTGGTGCTTGAGAAAAGCATCGTAGACGTCAACTCACCGGCATTCCGAGTCGTGAAAACATTCCGCGACAAATGGCTGGCAGCGACACCGGAGGAAGACCACTACCGTCACCCGGGACCCATCCGCTTTGCCGGCAACAGCGAGGAAGACCGACCCATCACCTTACTCCTCAATGCGCTGGGTGGCCACCTCTCTTCATCAGGTGAGAAAGTCGCCGAATAAAGAATCTTGGTCCAAAAGACCAGACGTTGGCTTGCCGTTCGATGTATATTTTGAACCCTTCCCACGGCCCCATGAGCGGGATCTCTGCTTCGCTCCGACAAGCGGCGGGAAATTAACTCGCTATCGCAGTTCAATTTACCCATCCAAAATATAAAACGTATGTCCAACCCATCTTTTTCGACACATTTTTTGTTGCCGCAGTCTGCCGGACCATAAGGAATCGCCGAATCAACCACCGGTATAGGTCCGGTTGAAAAGCCCGAAAACATCCATATAGTTGAAGATGATGATGTTGTTGTGCAATCGTCGGTTTTTCGTTTACCGAGGTGAGGGGTACTCATGATCCGAAATCGGTTCGTCATGTTAATGATTGCAGCCTCAGCGCTTGTTGGCGGTGCCTGTTCCACTGGGCCTGAACTTTTTCGACAACCGCCGGGGAGCCTGAAGGAATTGGTGGGGCCGATACAAAAATCGGTCGTGACGGTCGTTAATTATGATGTGGATGGGGACATATCATCCATCGGCAGCGGATTCTTCATTACAGAAAGCGGTATACTGGTGACCAATTTCCACGTTTTGGAAGGTGCCTACAGCGCAAGCATCAAAACAGTGGACGGCAGTCAATACCCGGTGGCAGCGGTCCTGGCCAAAAACCGGCTGGTCGATCTGATCAAGGTCCGCGTGGATATCGCGGGCAGCCGGACGACGCCTGTCGTTCTTGCCAGGGAGCAACCCGCCGTTGCGGACAGTGTTCTCGTAGTCGGCAGCCCAATGGGTTTGGAACAGACCGTTTCCGAAGGAATCATTTCGGCTGTGCGCGAGATGCCGGCCGGTGGAACGGTGTTTCAACTGACCGCCCCGATCTCCCGGGGATCCAGCGGCGGTCCGGTGCTCAATCACGACGGAAAGGTGGTTGGCGTGGTCACCTTTCAGATAGCCAGGGGTCAGAATCTTAACTTTGCCGTCTCCGTAGACGCACTTGAAATGCTGACCGACGAAGCGTCGCAACCCTCCATTGCCGAGTGGACCATCCGAAACTCGAGGCAGGGTCCCGCACTGGCGGCAGCGCTCTGCAGCAAGGGTTCCCGCCTCACCATACAGGGAGAATACGAAGAGGCCTTGACCTATTTTAAAAAGGCGGCTGATGCCAGCCCGGGTGATCCCGACGCCTGGTATGGGCTGGGCAGTTGCTATGTCGGCCTCGATCGGCCGGATGAGGCTATCGCCGCCTACAAGCGGCCCATTGAGCAGGACCCGGACAATGAATTGGCCCATTTTATCCTGGCCATGTATTACAAAACCATCGGGCAGTTCGAGCAGGTCATCCCCACCCTGCTGGAGGTGATTCGCATCGATCCTGCCAACCTGCGGGCACAGTTCGAACTGGGTCGGGCGTATGGCGAATTGGATCGCACCGGAGAGCAGGTCGAGACGTTCAAGGCAATACTGGATCACCAACCGGACCATATTCCGACGCTGCTCGATCTGGGCGCAACACTGGGCAAAACCGGCCACTTCGAGGAAGCGATGGCACTCTTCACGCAAGCCGGCGGCCTGGAACCGGACAACGAATTGATCCACTACAACATCGGCGTGACCTACAACCGCATGGACCGACCCGAAGAGGCGGTCCGTGCCTACACGCTTGCCATTCGTGCCAATCCGCGCATGGCTGCCGCCCACTACAACCTTGGCCTGACATACTTCAATCAGGGTCGCCGCAAACTCGCCCTGGACCAGTATGAAATCCTGAAAGGCCTGGATTCGGACTCGGCAAACGAGCTGTTTGAAAGAGTCTATCCGGAGAGCGCCAAATGAAGTTGCCGGCGATGTTTCCCAGGGTCCGCGATCCGCTTAACAGGCTGTTCAAGACAACACCTTCTTTATGCGCTACATCGCGGGTACGGGCAGGTTGGGTTTATTATGAACGCCTGCTAAAGCATTAGTTACCACAGCATTTTTTATATTTTTTACCGCTTCCACAGGGGCAGGGTTCATTGCGTCCAACGGTCTTTTCGGCAATCCTTGTTGTCAGTGGGTTCAACAATATATCTAAATCCGTAATATCCTCAGGTTTATCCGGGTCCACAGTAATGGTATGGTTCCAGTTGTTTTCTTCAAATACCGATTTCAACTCTTTCACTCTTTTTTCTGTTTGTACATTTACAACCGCAGGATTCGTTTCAGTTCCTAATTTCGCCGTCTTTTTGCCATCAAATATTTTTTGCATCTTTTCACCATAAAAGTTTGATAAGAATCAATAGAGCCAATACCATATCTGATTGTGTGTCCCACACATAGACTTGCGTACCTAGAAAAGCTTCGGTAAATTCTCCTGTCCAGATAAATCCGATACCGATTCTACTTGATGGTGCAGAATGAAAACGGATACACGCCTAAAAGGTTGTTCCACTTTCAAGCATCTTTCTTACAATGATCACCTATACTACTATAAACAATTGTGTTGTCAACCAATCCAGAATTTACGGTCGTTTGTCCGTTACCCTCAGGAAATGTGATTGAAGATTCCCTATTGACCACCCACCTGTTTCTGATAAAAGAGTTCTTCTGCCAATCTTAATGGGGGCCAGTTCACCGCTGATGAATGACAACCAACCTTTAGCGGATCAACAGTCCGGGGCCGGTGCCCTCTTCGCATTTTTCGCCTTTCTTATATGGGGGCTGAGTCCCATCTACTGGAAAGCCCTTCACGGCGTGGGGGCGTTCGAGATCATCCTGCATCGTATCCTCTGGTCGTTTGCTTTTCTCATGCCGCTGGTATGTGTTGGCCGCAGATGGGCCGAATTCCAAAAAACGATTAAAAGCCCTAAAATGCTGTCCATTCTCCTGATCACATCGATCCTGGTTGGCGGCAACTGGCTCATCTATATCTGGGCAGTCAACAACGAACGCGTGCTCCAGGCCAGTCTGGGCTACTACATCAACCCACTGGTCAACATCGTTCTGGGCATGGTGTTCCTGCGCGAACGGCTGCGTCGGGCCCAGGCCGTGGCAGTGGTTCTTGCAACACTGGGTGTACTCAACCTCACCTTTCGGTATGGTGTGTTTCCATGGGTCTCCCTGGCGCTGGCCTTCAGTTTCGGCATTTACGGACTGGTCCGAAAGGTGGCGGCCGTCGGCGCTTTGGTGGGCCTGACCGTGGAAACGCTGCTGCTGACCATTCCCGCCGGCATATGGGTGTTTCACCTGCATCAAATCCGTTCCGGGGCATTTTTGTATTCCGGGATTAAAACCGACCTGCTGCTATTGGGCACGGGGATCCTTACGGCCACGCCCCTGCTGCTTTTCAACCTCGGCGCCAAACGCATCACCCTGGCCACCTTGGGATTCATCCAATACACAGCCCCCACAGGCATGCTTCTGCTGGGGATCACCGTGTTCGGAGAGCCGTTCACAAGAATTCAGGCAGTGACCTTCGGACTGATCTGGACGGCACTGGCCATTTACTCCTGGGACACCGTACGTGCCAATCGAAAACACGGTGTCAAATGATGAGAAGTTTTTAATGGATCGATACCATGCGCGTGAACTCGAAAATTGTAGATTTTGTCAAGAATCCAAATAACTTGACAGGGTTTTCACCTTGTGGTAGCGTTTTCTCGACAACATTTTGCTCGGTATCTACAATCTCGCGTCGAGCGTCACCGAGAGCGATGGATACATGGCAAAACCTGAATGATACCCGGCGTAACTGAAAACACGATTTATATTAACCAAGGTTTATGGGGGAGAACTTATGGACGGTCGCCAGAAGCCCGATCCGCAGACGGAAAGCGGTAAGGACCTGAACGATAAGGAGGTCATTGAATTGACCCAGATCGTCGAAGAGGGAAATGGATACGATGTCATCGAGCTTAACGACATTATTGAACAGCCGGATCAGCCATCGGAAGCCATGGTTGGACCAGTGGAGGAGGTAATCCCCCTTGTGAATGCCCTTCCTGAAGAAGAAACGACAGACTTGCCGGAAGACACGGATGAGGGAATCATCGATCTGACGGATGTGACCGCTTCCCCGGAAACATCTGCCGTCGAACCGGTAGCGGAATCCGCCACCGCACCCACCGATGATGAAGGTGAAGTAGAGGTGATCGATCTCATGGATGTGGCGACAACCCCCGAAGCCGATGTTGTCGAGGCTGGTCCGAAAGTCTCCGCCTCGATGTCTGAAGAATCGGCCGGAACCCCGCAGGATGAGGATGACGTCATCGATCTGCTGGACGTGGCGGCGACTATGGAAGGCGACGCCGACGGAACCGAACTGCAGTCTCCTGGCACGATGCCGGAAGAGACGAACGGAACCGTGGAAGAAGAGGATGAGGTAATTGACCTAATGAATGTGGCGACCACCCTGGAAGCCGATACCGCCGCATCCGGAATGCAGGATTCTGCCACCACGCCTGAAGAGGCAGCCGGAACCATACCGGAGGATGAACCGATCGTAGACTTGCTGGATGCCGTGGAGTCACAAACGGCGGAAACAAGCGCAGCTGTTGAAACGGACGACGAATTTTCAGACCTGGAGAGCCGCGCACAAGCCGTATTGACAGACGCTGGGAATGTCTATGATGTTGAAACAATCGAGGAGGCAGCCGAAACAGCCGGACCGGACAGCGACTTCATGGTCTTCAACGATAATGCGGCAACCATAAATGAAGGGGAAACGCCCGCTATCGCTGATGACCCACCGGAAACCTCGCCGGATATCCCTGAGCCAGCCCCTGCCGCCATGGTTCTCCCCGTTTCGCCGTCCGAGCCGTTCCCCCTGACCGAGGCGCAGCTTGAAGCGGCACTGGCGCGTACCATCGAAAAAATATATGGTGAGAAGATCGAACAGCTGATGATCCGTACCATCGAAAAAACGGTGACGCGAGAAATCGCCAGAATCAAAAATGCCCTCCTGGAGGACGACGACGATAGGGTCGGATAGTCGTCGGTCCGCCAGCCTCAAACAACACTCAACAAACTCACACGGGGATTATCCTTAATCCCCTTTTCATTTTTCTGTGCCTGAGAAACGTATTGTACAAGGAGCGTTTAGCCCATGAACCGCGATTTGCTCGAAAAAAGTTATTCCCCCGAAGCAGTTGAAAAACGCTGGTACGCTTACTGGGAGCAGGAAAAACTGTTTGCCGCCGATGAGAACACGACCAAAAAACCCTATTCCATCGTCATTCCGCCGCCCAACGTCACCGGCGTGCTGCACATGGGCCACGCCCTGAACATCACCATGCAGGATATCATGTGCCGCTATCGCCGCCTGAAGGGGGACAGCGTCCTGTGGATGCCCGGAACGGACCATGCCGGCATCGCCACCCAGAACGTGGTGGAGAAAAAACTGGCTGCCGAGGGCACCGACCGGCACCAGCTGGGACGGGAAAATTTCATCGAAGCCGTTTGGGGCTGGCGCAAGGAATATGGCAATGCCATCATCAATCAGCTCAAGCGTCTGGGTGCATCCTGTGATTGGGACCGGGAGCGGTTCACCATGGACGAAGGGCTCTCCCAGGCAGTGAGGAAAGTATTCGTCCAGCTCTACGACGAAGGCCTGATCTACCAGGGGAACTACATCATCAACTGGTGCTGCCGCTGCAACACGGCACTGTCCGACCTGGAGGTTGAACACGAAGACCTGGACGGCCACTTCTATCATATCCGCTATCCCTATGCCGACGGCTCTGGTTCGGTGGTCGTCGCCACCACCCGTCCGGAGACCATGCTGGGCGACACGGCCGTTGCCGTTCACCCGGAAGACGAACGCTACAACGGTCTGTCTGCAACAGCCGTGATCCTGCCGTTGATGAACCGTGAGATCCCCATTGTACGGGATACCTACGTGGACCTGTCTACGGGCACCGGCGCCCTGAAGGTAACGCCGGCCCACGACCCCAACGACTTTGACATCGGGGTGCGCCACGACCTGCCCAGCGTCAAGGTCATCGCCGACGACGGCAGCATGACCGATGCGGCCGGCCGGTTTAAAGGCATGGACCGTTTTGCCTGCCGCGAGGCCGTGGTGGAAGCGCTGGAGGCCGAAGGACTGCTGGAACGGGTGGAACCTCACCGCCACAGCGTGGGCCATTGCTACCGCTGCAAGACCATAGTGGAACCCAACCTCTCGCGCCAGTGGTTCGTCAAGGCGAAACCGCTGGCCGAAAAGGCCATCCAGGCCGTCGAGACGGGCAAGACGCGCATCATCCCCGAATCGTGGACCAAGACCTACTACGAGTGGATGCTTAACATCCGCGACTGGTGCATTTCGAGACAGATCTGGTGGGGGCACCAGATCCCGGCCTGGACCTGTCAGGGCTGCCGCAGAATGATCGTGGCCATGGACGCGCCCGATGTCTGCCCGGATTGCGGCTCCAGCGACCTTGTTCAGGAAACCGACGTGTTGGACACCTGGTTCAGCTCGGCCCTGTGGCCCTTTTCCACCATGGGGTGGCCGGAGCAAACCCAACTGCTGAAGACCTACTACCCCACCTCGGTGCTGGTCACCGGGTTCGATATCCTCTTTTTCTGGGTGGCCAGGATGATGATGATGGGCATCCACTTCATGAAAGAGATCCCCTTCCATGATGTCTACGTGCACGCCCTGGTTCGTGACGAAGAAGGCAAAAAGATGAGCAAATCCAAGGGTAACGTCATCGACCCGCTTAACGTCATCGACCAATACGGAACCGACGCCTTCCGCTTCACCCTGGCCGCTTTTGCCGCCCAGGGACGGGATGTGAAGATGAGTGAAAAACGGGTGGAGGGCTATCGCCACTTCATTAACAAGCTCTGGAACGCCGCCCGGTTTTCTCTCATGCATCTGGAGACGGGCTACGATGCCATCGATGAGAAAAATCTTTCCCTGCAGGACCGCTGGATCCTTTCCAGGCTGAACCGGGTAGCACGGCAGACCGAAGAAGCCTTAGATGCCTACAAGTTCAACGAAGCCGCCGGCGCCGTCTACCAGTTTGTGTGGCATGAGCTTTGCGACTGGTACCTGGAGGCCATCAAGCCCGCCCTGTACGACAAGGCCGGCAACGAGGGAAAGGCCGCCACCCTGTCGGTGTTGTGGCATGTGTTCAAGGAGGCTCTGATCCTGCTACACCCCTTTGCCCCCTTTGTCACCGAGGAGATCTGGCATTCACTGCCAGGCACCGAGGGCTCGATCATGAAAGCGACCTGGCCGGAGCATATCCAGCCCGGCGACGATCCGGCGGCCGAAATGCAGATGGAAACGGTCATTGCCGTAATCACTGGCATCCGCAACGTGCGCGGTGAGATGAACATTTCTCCCTCCACGCCCCTGAACGTGGCAGTTCAGCCAGAGAACCCAGAGACCGGCACGGTGGTGGAGACTAACAGCGACCTGATCGTAAATCTGGCCCGGCTGAAGCACATCACGGTTGACGCGGCAATGGGGCGGCCCAAAGCGGCGGCAACGGTCCTGGTAAACGGGGCCACCGTATACGTCCTGCTGGAAGGCATCATCGATTTTGCCCAGGAGCAAGTCCGTCTGGAAAAGGAGATCGGCAAGTTGTCCAAAGACCTGTCGGGCATGAACAAAAAACTGGGCAACGAGGATTTTCTCAAAAAAGCACCCGCCGATGTCGTGGACGGTGTCCGCGAGAAGCACGCCGCCATGCTGGAAAAACAGCATGCTTTAGAGGCAACCTTGGAGCGAGTCAAGGATATGATGGCTTGACCCCTTCAATGCATAATTCCATATTCGTGCTTTTTAGGTTAAAAAACAAATCACAACAACCAAAAACCAAATAAATCACAATAGCCAAATTGAACCCTCCCCGCGGAAAGCCGCGGGGAGGGTTCACCGTAAGGATAAAAAATCGATTTTCAGTTCGCTCGCAAACCCCGCCGCAAGCGGCGAGGAATGCGCTCGCTATCGCGGTTCAATCATCAATAGTGGAGGAATCAAAATGAGAAATGAGAATCTACTATTGGCTGTTGACCCCATTTGAGATTTGGATATTTTAGTTTGGAATTTATTTGAGATTTGTTATTTGTAATTTGTTGCTTTCTAACCTTCTGCTAACGGACAATCCGAATGTTATGAAGTTTCATAGAAGGTGAACCATGCACACCACAGATGATCTGATACAACTGGCCCTGAAAGAAGACATCGGCCCTGGTGACATCACCACCGACAACCTGGTGGCCCCGGAGACCCGGGGAAAGGGTACGATCGTCGCCAAGCAGGATCTGGTAGTCGCCGGCCTCCAGGTGGCAGAGAAGGTTTTCAGGGCTCTCGAACCGCAAATTGGTTTTGACCCCCTTTTTAGGGATGGGGACCGGATTCCTGCCGGCAGCACGGTGGTCAGGATTGACGGAACGCTGGGCGCCCTGTTAAAGGGCGAGCGCACCGCCTTGAACTTTCTGCAGCGGTTGTCCGGCATTGCCACCCAGGCGCATGCATTTGTCAGGGAGGTCGCGGGAACAGCGGTGAAACTGGTGGATACCCGCAAGACCACCCCGGGCTGGCGAGTGCTGGAAAAATACGCGGTGCGCATGGGCGGCGCCCACAACCACCGCATGGGCCTGTACGACGGTGTACTGATCAAGGACAATCACATCGCCGTGTCCGGCGGTATCGCCAATGCGGTAAAAAAAGTCCGGCAACAGATCTCCCACCTGGTAAAAGTAGAGGTGGAGACGGCCACCTTTGAAGAGGTAAAAGAGGCCCTGGCCGCCGGTGCGGACGTCATCATGCTCGACAACATGGATCTGGGTCAGATCCGCCAGGCTGTTCGTTTGATCGACAAAAAGGCCCTGGTTGAAGCGTCCGGCAATGTCACCCGGGGACGTCTGAATGACCTGGCCCAAACCGGGGTGGACCTCATCTCCATCGGCGCCCTGACCCACTCGGCCGTGGCCATGGACCTGAGCATGAACATCAAACCGAATTGAGGAATTTAGGAATTTAGGAATTTTCAGTTCAACAAGGCCTTGTCGTGCCAATTCCAAAATTCCTTAATCCCTCAATCCTTAATGATATGATCCCTATTCGCGACACCACACCGATCAAAACCGTCCCGGTGGTCAACAACACCATCATCGGCATCAATGTGGTGTTTTTTTTGGTACAATTGGCCCAGGGGCCGGCCCAGGACCATTTCGTCTACCTTTACGGGCTGGTCCCTGCAAAGTTCACCGTCCCCCAGGTGTCGGCTTACTTCTCCCTCGGCCAGCGGGTCATCTCCCTGTTCACCTTCATGTTTCTTCACGGCGGATTCATGCATTTGATCGGGAACATGTGGTCCCTATACATTTTCGGCGACAATGTCGAAGATCATCTGGGACCGGTACGATACATCGTCTTCTACCTGCTGTGCGGTCTGGCGTCGGGCATGACGCAACTGCTCTTCAATGCCCACTCCAACATACCCACCATCGGCGCCAGCGGTGCCATCGCCGGTATCATGGGGGCCTATTTTATTCTCTACCCTCGTTCACGCATACTCACCCTGATCCCAATCATCTTCATCCCCTGGTTCGTGGAAATCCCGGCTTTCTTTTTTCTGGGGATCTGGTTACTCCTGCAAATTTTTAATGCTGCGGGAAGTTCCGGGCATGCCGGCGGGATCGCCTGGTGGGCCCATATCGGCGGATTCGTCTTCGGCGTAATCTTTCTCAAACTGTTCGACCGCATACCGGCCACCGGCGTTACCGACCGGCTGCGCCACGCCACCGAAAAGAAGCGATCCCACCGCTTTCAGGTGGTAAAAACCGCCAGCGGCGAGGAGAAACTCAACCTATACGGAACCCTCACGATCACCCAATACGAAGCCATGGTTGGTGCACGTAAACTGATCACCGTCCCCAGGGGATTGCAGAATCGCCTGTACAATGTCGTGGTGCCCCAGGGAATTGCCGACGGCCAGGTGCTGCGGTTAAAAAATGTGGGCAAAGCCAAATCCGACGGCACCCGGGGCGACATGATGCTCAAGGTCAAGGTTCAGCATATTTAATCATCTTTTAAAAATTCCGAGTAATACTTTTCTCTACAATCGGGACAGACGCCGTGACTGAATCGGATAGTTGAGTATTTTGCGAAATAGTGTTCAACTTCCTGCCAATAGTTTGAGTCATCTCTGACTTTACGGCAAAATGAGCAAATCGGTGCCATTGCTTCATCTTTGCGCTGATATCATCGCCAAGTAGTTTTCTGGATGCATGATTCGCATCGTGGATGGTCAGGCCTGTGTCCACAATAAGAACAGGAATGGGAAAGGTCTCCAGAATAGCCCGCAGATAGTTTTCATCAACCAGCTGATCTATTTCCATGGTCTCACTCCAGTCCAGATTCTACACCGCTCAGTAACAAGCCAATTAGAGGACGAATGGGAAAAACGTTTCAACACAGTAACTTAATTGTCCAGCTCCTTTTTTATGGCAAGGCCAATCGTTTCGATGGTGTAGGGTTTTTTAATGAACTGCCCGGCACCCAACCGCTGAACTTCTTTGACACGGTCGTTTTCGGCAAATCCGCTTGCGATAATTGCTTTTTGTTTTGGATGGATCGCAATTGCCTGTTCATAGGTTTCCAAACCGTCCATCCCCGGCTCCATGATCATGTCCAACAACAGTATATCCATTTTTTTTTCTTTCATGCAGACGATGGCTTCTTCACCCGATGCGACGGCTGTCGTTTTATAATTGAGCGTTTCTAAAATGCCTGAGGCGATGATTCGTTGATCTTCATTGTCATCCACAATTAAAACCAACTGCCCTTTACCCATGTATTCCGAAACGGGGACACGATCTTTCCCTTTCATTGCATATTCTCTGGTAACTGGAAAATATAGGTAAAATGTAGTGCCTTCACCAAGTTTGCTTTTAATATCGATAAACCCATGATGGTCTTGAACCGCACCCCAAACCACAGCCATGCCCAAACCGGTCCCGCTTCTGCCCATCACTTTCTTGGTGTAAAAGGGCTCGAAAATGCGTTCTTTATCTTCTTCTGATACACCGCACCCCTTGTCCGATATTTCCAAGGTTACGAAATCTCCCTGGCGGATATCTTCAAATCCCTTTTCCGGCAGGTCAACGGTCCGGTTATAGGTCGAAATGACAATTTCTCCGCCATCCGGCTGTGCTTCAGCCGCATTGGAGACAAGATTCATGATGGTCTTGCAGATATGTATCGGAGAACCCTTCAAAGACAGCAGGTTAGGATCTAAAGTGGATGTAACGGCTATTTTGTTATGGTAGGACATCATCTTGGCGTATTCAGGCGAATCCAAGTAATCACCGATGATATCATTTAAATCAACAACCTCTTTCGCCGTCACGCCTCTTCGGGCAAGAGTCAGCAGATCCTGTACAATTTCGGCCGCTTTCTCCCCTGCTTTTTGAATGGTCATGAGGGGTTTATGCATCGGGTTGGCGTCGTCAAGGTTCCAGAGCAGCATTTCCGGGTAGCTGGTGATACCCGAAAGGACATTGTTGAGGTCGTGGGCAACGCCTCCTGCCAACGTTCCGATGGCTTCCATTTTTTGAGCGCGATTAAGCTGCGCTTCCATTTTTTCGCGCTCATCCTGCAGTTTTTTCAAGTGAGATATATCGGTGGCGATGTGGAGGTAGGCATGGCGACCATTCACCCATGGCAAGACACGTTCGACATTGATCGACCATTTATTGGTAATGGGATTGATGCCTTCCCAAATTGCGGCACCAGGGTGCGTCCCGTTTTCATCCGCCAATGTGCGGGTCATGCATCGTTGGCATGGGGTCGACGATTTTAAAATGGATTCCCAGCAGATTTGATTGCTCAGATCTTGGCCAAACAGGTCCTGCATGGTTTTGTTCATAAATAATATTTCGCACGATTCCTTGTCTGCCACGTAGATGGTGGAATCGATGCTGTCCATGATCGTTGTGAGACTCTCTTGTGACAAGCGAACGGTATTTTCGGCGGCGATCCTGTATTCAATCTCTTTTTTCAGCTGTTCGTTACTCCGGGTTAATTCGATCGTTCGGGCTTCGATAATTTTTTCGAGCGATTCGTTGATCTCTTTAAGTTCTTTGCGGTTATTTTCACCGTGGCGCTCGAAGACATAGGCAAAGAAGCTGACCACGAGATAAGCACCCATGATTCTGAATTCAAGATTGGGATCGTAATCGGTAACAAAGGTAAAAATAGAACCGTAAAAAGCAACGATCATAACGGGGATGATCATCAAGAGGGTGGCGATGATACCGTAAAATGAACCCAACAGATAGCAGGCGATCAAAGGGTAGGTAAAATACCATACAAACGCCGATTGGCCGGCACCGCCGGTGACATACAGGAAGATAAACAAAAAAGAGATTATGGTTAATCCAAACAGAATGTTGAAGCGAATCTTTTTTCTTTTTTGCAGATCGAAAAGGTTGCCAGCCAGGATCATCGCCGCGACGATGTCCGCCGTTGCCAGCGGAATATTCTTCTGAATGATGGCCAGGATACTAAAAATGAAAAGGAAGATAATTCCAACTAAAGACAGGGTGATATGCAGAGCGACGCGTCTTTTATCTTCAAGGCGGATATCGGAAAAAATGAAGCTTTCATATACCGATCGAACCTTTTTGATCCAGACAGCGCTCATGATGATTCCAGTTCAAGGATGAAGGTGCCAATCGCAAACGATCGAATGATATGCGATTGGTGGTGGCTCGGATGGCGGCGTGATTTCTTTTAATTGAAACTTGTCGATAACTGATCATAAAATCCATCTTTTTTCAAGTCTTGAATTTGCCAAGCACGTTGCCTGGGAATAACGATGCACCCTTTCCTGAGAACTTCGATAACGTCCCATGCAACGAAAGGTTTTGGTGGTCTACTTTCCTGCCCACATTGACATGGCCACAATCATTCGATATTTATCACTAGAACGGTTCTCAAAAACAAGGATCAGGGTTCAGGGCAAGGTATGCAACGGCGAAAAAGCGGAGCATACATGTTGTATGTGAGCATTTTGAGTCGATTCATAACGCTGCCATGGGCACTTAGATTATTTTTGTGATATGTTCTAATACTTATCTCACCCACACCTGACCATACAGAATGGAATCAGAATGGAAGATCATCCCAGCCGTGAAATATTGATCCGGCGTATTGCCAACCTGGAGGATCAATTAAAAGCCCGCCGCAAAGGCCAGTACGATAGCTGTTCTTCAGAGGCCTTTGGATTGGCCGATTTTGAACACGCCGCCGACGGGATTTGCGTGTGCCACGCCATTGATGACTTTCCCTTTGTGAGGTTCACCTTCTGGAATCGACGCATGGTCGAATTGAGCGGGTACGACCGGGAGCAAATCAACCGCAAGGGCTGGTATCAAAGTGTCTATCCTGACCCGGACGTTCAAGCCGAAGCCATCTCACGTATGGCGAAGATGCGTAAGGGGGTCAATCTGGAAGCGGAAACGTGGGAGATCACCCGGGCCGACGGGGAGAAACGTAACCTGCGCATCTCCACGTCAACACTAGATGACGGCGACGGCACACCCCGAGTCATGGCCATCATGCATGACGTCACCGAGCTGAAATGCGCCGAAGAGGCGCTGCGTAAAGAAAAGCAGGATCTCAAACTCGAAGTCGCCCGGCAGTCCAAATCGTTGGTAGATGCCGAGCAGGCTCTCAAGACCAGCAGCGCTCAGTACCGTATGCTCTTCGAAATCGCAGGTGATGCCCTTTTTATTGAAAACGATCGCGACGAGATCCTCGATGTCAACAAGCAGGCCTGTGATCTTTTGGGTTACAGCCGGGAAGAGTTGCTTTCGATGAAAGTCTACGACATACAGGCGCCTGAATACCGTGGTGAGCCGGGCCGTGTGTTGAGCAGGGAAATAGTCGATCATCAGGGAAAGCCCTTTGAGACGATGGACCTCCACAAAGACGGCACCCCAATACCGGTGGAAGTCGCCAACAATCGGCTCGAGGAAGCGGGATTGTATTTGACCATCGTCCGGGACATCCGGGAGCGCAAGTCTGCTGAGCAATCGCGTCGCGAAACCTTTGACATCATCGAGAAAAGCCCGGTGGCAGCCTTCCTGTGGCGCAACGAGACGGACTGGCCGGTGGAATTCGTCACCCGGAATGTCGGTCATATCTTCGGGTACTCGGACACCGATTTTTTATCGGGCCGCATCCTTTTCAGTAAGGTGGTTCACCCGGACGACATGGAACGGGTTGCCCATGAAGTCGCCACCAACAGCCAGGAACCGGGTCGGACGGCGTTCGTCCATGAGCCTTATCGAATTGTCGCAGCGGACGGTACCGTTCGCTGGGTCAATGACCAGACATTCATCCGCCGGGACCACACCGGTACGATCACGCATTTTCAAGGAATCGTAGAAGATATTACGACCCGCGTGGTCGCCGAGCAGGCACTTCGGGAATCCGAAGCAAAGTTTTCACGGGTATTCCAAATGAATCCGGACACGGTCTTCATCACCCGCCTGGAAGATGGTGTGATCCTCGACGTTAACGACAGTTTCAGCAAAGCCACCGGCTATTCAAGGGAGGAGGTTGTCGGCCGCAACAGCGTAACGGAGCTTCACCTGTGGACTGATCCGAAGGAGCGCCGTAAATACGTTGGCGAGATTCTTCGGAAGGGGGCTGCCCGCGATATGGAACTTTATTTCCGAGTTAAAAACGGAAGTTTGCGTTTGGGTTCTGTATGTGGCGCCATGATTGAGATCAGCGGCGAACGTTGTATTCTCGGTACCATCCGGGACATTACCGAAGAACGCCAGGCTGCCAACCAGTTAGCCGCAGAGAAAGAACGCCTGGCGGTGACCGTGCGCAGCATTGGCGATGCCGTGATCACCACGAATCGTGAAGGTCGAATTGCCCTCATGAACCCGATTGCGGAAGACCTGACAGGATGTATAGAAGCAGGGGCGATTGGCCGCCCATTGATGGATGTGTTTCGGATTGTTAACGGACGAACCGGAGAGCCCTGTGCCAACCCGGTGGACCGCGTCCTGTCCACCGGGCAGATCGTCGGTCTGGCCAACCACACCATCCTGATGGCCAGGGACGGCCGGGAACGTATTATAGCCGACAGTGGTGCACCGATTCTGGACCTTCAGGGCGAGATCATCGGAGTGGTGTTGGTATTTCGCGATATTTCCGGTCAGCAGCGAATCGAAGAAGAGTTGCTGAAGATGGAAAAATTGAAGTCCCTGGGGGTGCTGGCAGGTGGAATTGCCCATGATTTTAATAACTTTTTAACCG
The DNA here is from genome assembly GCF_033791525.1 of Desulfosarcina sp. Lineage (GTDB taxonomy): Bacteria > Desulfobacterota > Desulfobacteria > Desulfobacterales > Desulfosarcinaceae > Desulfosarcina. The sequence goes on along the minus strand of NZ_JASJGN010000250.1, from coordinate 6,733 downwards.
GCATCATCGGCAATCTGTCGCTGGCCAAGTTGGATGTGCAGCCCGGCAATCCGGTGTCACGTGCGCTTGACGAGATGGAGAAAGCCGCGGTCCGGGCTAAAGACCTGACCCACCAGTTGCTTACCTTTTCCAAGGGTGGTGAACCCGTAAAGCACACCACCAATATTGGCGACCTGGTTCGTGAATCCGCACAATTTGCCCTGCACGGATCCAACGTCCGCTGCACGTTCAGTATTGACGAAGGCCTGCTGCCTGCCGATGTAGACGACGGTCAAATCGCTCAGGTCGTGCACAACCTCATCATCAACGTCGATCAAGCCATGCCCAACGGCGGCACCGTGTTGATCCAGGGAACCAATGTGATCTTGTTCCTCGACAATCCATATGCCCTCAAACCCGGCAAACATATTCAACTGTCCATCCAAGACGAGGGCACAGGCATCCACCCGGAGCATCTGAAAAAAATATTCGACCCGTACTTCACCACCAAGCAAAAAGGTAGCGGGCTGGGCCTGGCTGTGGCCTACAGCATCATCGCCAAACACGATGGTCAATTGACCGTGGATTCCAAATTTGGCCACGGCACCACGTTCACCATTCTGCTGCCCGCTTCTGAAGGAACGCATGTGATCGACACCAGGAAAACCGAGAGTCTACTTGCCGGTCACGGACGCATACTGGTGATGGATGACGAGGATTTCATCCGGGAACTGGTCTCGGTCATGCTTCCCAAAATGGGGTATGACGTGGTGCTGGCTCAGGATGGTCAGGCCGCCGTAGATATTTACAAAGAGGCGCTCTCCGCCGGTAATCCCTTCGATGCAGTGATACTGGACTTGACGGTACCTGGCGGCATGGGCGGAAAAGAAACCGTTCGCCAGCTTCGTGCGTTGGACCCCAACGTACGGGCGATTGTCTCCAGCGGATATTCAAATGACCCGGTGATGGCCAACTACGCCCGTTACGGGTTCTGCGGTGCCGTTAAGAAGCCGTATCTGATTCAAGATATGAGCCAGCTGCTGAATGCGGTAATCAAGGCGTGACGATTCTGGCTCAGATACCGTCTGGGTCAAGTGCATCCAGAAAAAGACATCGGGATGATTTCACTTAACCCTCCGCTCAGCTGAAAGCCGGCGGCTATGCCAGCAACCCACCGTCACAAGGGATGCAGGCACCGGTGGTATAAGATGCCGCGTCCGAAACCAGGTATAGCACCGCTCCGGCCATCTCCATGGGCTCCGCATGGCGTTTCAAGGGAATCTGAGCGACCACCATGTCGTAGATCTCTTTGTTCTGCATGAGCACCGAGGAAAACTGGGTGTCCGTGAATCCCGGCAGCAACGCATTGACGCGGATATGATGGGGGGCCAACTCCTTGGCGAAGGCCTGGGTCATGGTGATCAGCGCCCCCTTGGTGATCGAATAGACGCCCTGAAACACAGCCGGTCGGATGCCGTTGACTGACGAAACGTTCACCACCGCGCCTTTTCCGGCCACCTGCATGAGGGGAATGGCCTTTTGAATCATGAAAAAGGGGCCTTTCAGGTTCACTTCGAGGGTTTTCTCCCACACGCCTTCATCGACGGTGGCCATCTCGCCAAAATAGGGATTGGTGGCGGCATTGTTCACCAGGATGTCCAGTCGCCCGTAGCGTTCACAAATTTTCTCGTAAAGCAAATCGATGCCTTCAAGACTTCCCATGTTGCAGGCAAAGCATACCGCCTTGCCGCCTTTCTCGCGAATCCCTGCCGCGACCGTTTCCAGGCTCTCCAACTTCCGGCTTACCACAATCATTTCTGCACCTTGCTCGGCCAGTGTCTCTGCAATCGCCTGGCCGATGCCCCGGCTGGCGCCGGTGACCAAGGCGATACGGCCTTTCAAATCAAACGATACCATTGTGCCTCCTCTCAATCGATATTCTGTGGTTCCTTGTAAGAAGAAAAAAGAGAACCACAGGATGTCCAATGTCCAATCATGAATGTCCAAGGAATGGATCACTTCGCGATGTCATCATTTGAAATCTGACAGCATTCCTTCCTTCGACATTCTGCGGTTCGAAATTCGACATTCAATATTCTCCCGTCTCAATAACCCTCACCGCCGCCTTCTCCAATATCCCCACGGCGAACCCCAGCATCCCGAAACGTTTGTCGGCGGTCTGGCCATGGAAAAAGCGGTAGTAGATCTGCTGGGCAATCACCGCCAGCCGAAACAGGCCAAAGCAGTAATACCAGGCAAAATTCTCTATGGTCGCGCCGGTTTTTTTCTCGTACAGCGCGACGATCTGACGCCGGGTCAGCATCCCGGGGCACAGGGTCGGCAGCGTCCGGATCAGCTTCAGTTCGTCACTGTCATCCGCTTCTATCCAATACCCCAAAGAGGCGCCCAGGTCCATGAGCGGATCGCCGATGGTGGCCATCTCCCAGTCCAGCACACCGATAATCCGGGTAAGATCGGCGGGGTCCAGAATCACGTTGTCGAACTTGTAATCGTTGTGAACCAGGGCGGGTGCTGAACAATCAGGCGGCATGCCGGCGTTCAACCAGGCCATGACCGTTTCGAAATCCGGCACGTCATCGGTGCGGGCGTCGCGGTAGCGTTTGGACCAACCATGGACCTGCCGGGAAACATAACCATCCGGGTTGCCCAGATCCGCCAGTCCGCATCCCTGGTAGTCAAGGCGGTGAAGATCACCCAGCACATCCACCCATCGCCGGCAGAGCCGACCGGCAGCCGGCGAACCGAGGGCGGGTGCGTCGGGCAGTTCTTTTCTCAGGATCACGCCCCGCATGCGTTCCATCACATAAAAGGGCGCGTCCATGACCGCCGGATCGTCGCAGTAGGCCATTGGTTCAGGGACATGAGGGAAGACGGGCTTCAGCGCCCTGAGTATGCGGTATTCACGGCTCATGTCGTGGGCCGTCTTGGCTTTCTTGCCAAATGGCGGCCGACGTAGCACCAGCTCGGTTTCACCCATGCTTATCAGGTAGGTCAGGTTTGAAAAACCGCTGTGAAACTGGCGGACCGTTGCCGGGCCATCCAAACGGGGCAATTTCTCTTTCAGATAAGCTGCAATCTTTTCGGCATCCAGAGATTCTCCCTGACGAACCGCCTTGGCCTGATCAAGAGAAGTCATTTTTTTTCTCCCTTCATGGTTTCAACCGCGCCATAGGCGCTGACCATGGAAATGACGAAATCTGCATAGGCTTCGACCGAAATCTTGCGCCTTTTGTATTTCCATCGCTTCAAATACCAGTCCTGAAGCAGGGCCTTAATGGCAGCGGCAACCAGCAACGGATCCTTTATGTCAAAGGCGCCACCGGCCATTCCACGTTCCAGAATGCCGGAAAAAATGGCTTCGGTCTGCAGTTCCCCGGCAATGGCCCGTTTGCCTTCCTCGGCATGGAAAAATCGGGTCTCCATATACGAGAAAAAAAACCAGGGCTGCAGCACTTCGGACAGATAGAGGTGGCTGCGGATGGCCATTTCCAGTGCCTGTTCGGCATCCTCGATGCCGTGCAGTTGATTGTCCATCACCCGGGCCACAATGGCCCTGCCCTGCTCCTGAATCAGGGTCAGCAGTTCCTCCTTGTTAATAAAATAGGCGTACAGCCCGCCCATGGACATACCGCTTTCGGCACACAGATCCCGAAGGCTCATGGCATGAAACCCCTTCCGGTTGGCCAGCTTGAGCGTAGCCTTGAAAATTCTTACCAGGTTCCTGACCGCCACCTGTTCCTTTTTGATTTTAATGGAGTGGGATCGGCTCTCGAAAATTTGCCTGCAGATATCCGTGGTCGATACAGCGACCTGCTTTTCAAATGACTTCAGATCCATTGCCGTTTCTCTATAAATGGGTCATTGATGATGATTTTGATCGCGGCTGGAAGCCGCTCCTACCATTTCTTAATCCCGACATTCCCGAATTCCCATTTCAGTCCTCTCTTCTCAGCCTTCTGTCCTCTGTCCTCTGTCCTCCGTCTTCCGACTCCCGACTTCCGACTTCCGACCTCCGTCTTCTGTCTTCCAACCTCCAACCTCCGACCTCAGTCCTCAGTCCTCTGTCTTCTGTCTTCCGTCTTCCGTCCTCTGCCTTCAGCGTCCCATCTTTCACCACGCTTCCACCTGTCAACAACCAGAAACCAGAGACCAGAACGCTGAACCCGGAACCATAAACATATTAGCTGTTAAGCTATTAAGCTCGAAGCTCAAGGCTCAAAGCCAAACCCAGAACCGTGAACCCAGAACTCAAGGTCACGGAGGGGGCAACAGAAAGAGATTTTGTCTTTATTATTTTATCAAACGATGGAGCAAAGCGATCTCATCATTCGACGTTCAACGTTCGATGTTCGACGTTCATCTTTTTTGATTGCCCTGAACCGTCTTTATCCCGGCAGGTTCAACGCCGCTTTCAAACCGCCCTCGGCATGGGCGCGAAGGATATGCCGGGCCACGGACATCTTGTGGACTTCGTCCGCCCCGTCATATATTCGCGCCGCCCGTTCATGGCGGAAGAAATAGGCCAGCACAGTGTCGTCGGTCATGCCCAGTCCGCCGTGCACCTGGAGCGCCCGATCAACCACCCGCTGGAGGGTGTTGGCCACCACAAACTTGATGAAGGATATCTCGTGGCGCGCGGCCTTGGCCCCCTCTTTTTCGATTTTCCAGGCGGCGTGCAGGGTCATCAGGCGGGCAGCCTGGATTTCTGACGCGCTTTCCGCGATCCAGGCCCTGACGATCTGCTTTGATCCCAGGGTCCTGCCGTCAGGCGACATTTTGCGCGTGTTGGCCCGCTGGCACATGAGGTCGAAGGCGCGCTGGGCGATGCCGATCCAGCGCATGCAGTGGTGGATGCGGCCGGGCCCCAACCGCTCCTGGGCGATCACGAAACCGTGCCCTTCCGGCCCAAGCAGGTTCGTCCGGGGCACCCGGCAGTTCTGGTAAAGAATTTCTCCGTGGGAGGCGTAATCGGTTCCCCGATGCCCCATGACCGGGATGTTGCGCACCAGGTTGAAACCGGGATTGTCAGTGGGCACGATGATCATGCTGGCCTGCATGTAAGGAGAAGCGTCGGGATTGGTGACGGCCATGACAATGGCAAAAGCGGCACCATCCGCCGACGTGGTATACCATTTCTGGCCGTTGATCACGTAATCATCGCCGTCCTTTACGGCCGTGGTTTCCAGCATGGTCGGATTGGAGCCAGGCATGTCCACCTCGGTCATGGAAAAGCAACTGCGGATTCGCCCGTCCACCAGGGGTCTTAAATACTGCCCCTGCTGGGATTCGTTGCCGTACTTATGCAGGATCTCGATGTTTCCGGCATCGGGCGCCTGGCAGTTGAACACATAGTGGCCGATGGGCGTTCGCCCCAACACTTCGGACACCAGGCCGTGCTCGACCAGATCCAGGCCCATGCCCCCCAATTCCCTGGGGTGGTTGGGTGCCCACAATTCCATCTGCCGAACCATGTTGCGTTTTTCCGCCAGCACCGGGAGAAGATCCACAAACTCGCGATCCAGGAATTCCGCTTCCAGTGGGATGAGTTCCTTGTTCACAAACTCGTTCATCATCTCCAGAATCACCTGCATTTTTTCAGAGATTTGAAAGTCCATATTGTTCTTCCTTTGGCTAAAATTGATGAAGCAGTAAAAAGTCGCATTCCAGACGGTTCCGTAAAAAGCCCGAGATCAAGGCTTGCGAATCCTTAAGGAATGAGGCGTACTTACGGTACGCCGCAGTGACGAAGGATGAAGCGTAACGCCGATATCGGACTTTTTACGAGACCGTCAAAATTGATTAGAAGTGACTATCGATACGTAATCAGACCGATCTCTCCTTCTCGTTCAAGATGACCCTGTTCATTAAAAGTGGCCAGGCTGATTTGCCCGTCGCTGAATTTGAAGCGGGTGATAGACGCATTGACCAACTGCCATGAAAGCGCCACGGTATTTTCTGCTGAAAGGCCTGTCACCCTACCGACTGTCGCAGCAATGGGACCGCCTGAAGTAAAAACGGCGACGTGACCGCCGCGGTCGCTGCGATCGATAATGCCCTGGATACCGGTTGTCACGCTTTTGGCGAATGTGGGCCAGCTGAACCGATCATCCACGGTATCCAAACCGGATGCCCAACTGGTCATCACCCGTCCGAACACCTTTTGAAACGCCCGCCGGTCCGACAACATGCGGCCGACATCTCTGATAAAGGCCGGGTCCTCTTTTTCGATGATCGGCACCAACGCTCGAAGAATGGCTTCGTAGTCGTATTCATCAAGGGCTGCCGTTTCAGTCGGAAGCGGCATGTCAAGCCCTGCCTTCAGATACGTGTCCCGGACTTCACCGAGGGTCTGTTGCTGCCGCCTCAGGGTGCCGGACCAGCAAGCATCGAAGCGGATGCCGGCCTCGAGAAAAAAGGCGCCCAGAACACGGGCCTGGTGCCGTCCCCGGTTCGAAAGCGCATCGTAGTCCGATGTGCCGAAGGAGGCCTGGCCGTGTCGAATCAGATACAAGATACTCATGGAACGGGTCTCCCGGATCAGCCAAATTGGAATTGCAGCAGGCTGTCTTTTTTTTCTATTGGCGACCATCCATTTCATACCATAGAAGTTTCATTTCCAACGGATTTGTAAAAAGCCCGAGATCAAGGCTTGCGGGCCGCGAAAGCGAGCTTAAGCGAGCGAATGTAAAACCGATCAAGATCCTTACGGCGAACATTCATGTTCCATCCTGAG
>NZ_JASJGN010000249.1:0-5571 GCF_033791525.1 Desulfosarcina sp. | reverse complement strand
CTCCCAAAGGTTTGCTCAAAAATAGCGTCGTATACTTTGGGCGTGGAAATAGGAGATGCTGCTCGTAACAAGGCAAGCATTCGAACCTGTTGTTGCGGTGAAAAAACGTGTTAACAATAGTAGAACATATTTCAAAAATAGTCTAAGTGCCCATGGCGGCGTTGTTCAACGACTCAAAATGCTCACATACTACCTGTATGCTATGTTTTTCGACGTTGCATGCCTGTCCCTGAACCCTGATCCTTACTTTTGAGATACGTTATAGCCGTAAATCCAGTATAACTATTCGAATATAATATTAAACCCTCTGCCCTGCGTGGTGCGGAGAGGGTTTTCCGTAAGAAAATATATCAAATTTTCAGTTCTCTCGCTAACGCAGCCAAAAGTGACGTGGAAAGCGTTCGCTATCGCGGTTCAATGAAACATAAACCTTATTTTAAACAGGATCGATTTTTAATTAGTTTGAACCAAGTATTTATACATTAAATTATACCACATTGTGGCACGTGTCAATAGTTCCGTGAACAAAAGAAATCCTTAAAAAGTGGGATCGTGTCTTCTCAGAATTTTACGGTACAGGCATACGATTTATTAGATTGCATGGGTCTCTTTAATTAGCCCCATCGTTGCATAAAAATATTTGAAAAATCAGCTAAACTATTGGAAACATATTTGATATAGTCAAGTTGCTATCATTTTCTGGATGTCACGAAGGGTGAAGTCCAAGAATGTCACCGTTTTTCTCATTATTTTTACCTTTCAGGAAAAGTCTTTCAAAAAAACAGCCCGAGATGATATATGGCTGTTTCAATGGAATGACCCAACCGGTGGACCTCTTGACGAAGGGACCCAAGATCGTGGATATCGGATTGATCCTGCTTAAAGTGCTGGCGCTGTTCATGGCCCTGACCTTTCACGAGTTTGCCCATGGCTGGGTGGCCAGGCGGCTGGGCGACCATACCGCCGAATCCCAGGGGCGCTTGACCCTGAACCCGAAGGATCACATCGACCCCTTCGGCACGGTTCTGCTGCCGGCCATGCTGATCCTCATGAAGTCGCCGGTGGTCTTCGGCTGGGCCAAACCGGTGCCCATCGATCCGCGCAACTTCAAGGACCCCAGGCGCGGCATGATGTGGTCGGCCTTGGCCGGTCCGATGATCAACCTCTTTCTGGCCGCTGTCCTGGCCGTCGTCTTCAAGGCCATGCTCATGGCCGGTATCCACATCCGGGGTCTGCTGCTGTTTCTGATTGTCGCCATCCAGCTCAATGTCTTTCTGGCAATCTTCAACCTGATCCCCATTCCGCCGCTGGACGGCGGCCGGGTGATGGTGGGGCTCCTGCCGCCCAGGCAGGCCATGGCCTATAGCCGGATCGAGCCTTACGGGTTCATGATCGTCATCGCCTTGATGTATTTTAATGTATTAGACCGGTTTGTCTTCTACCCCATCCAGATGATCCTGCGGTTTTTGGGAATCGGATAATAGGCGAACCCCGCACCGGCGATTAAACGCGTATCGACGGCATGTTTCTCCGCTTGGTTGGCAACAACCCTCACCGTAATGATGAAAATCGATTTCCAGTCCGCTCACAGACCCCGCCGTACCGGGTCTCGGTACCTCTGCTTCGCTACGACATGCGACGGGGAATGCGCCGGGTATCACGGTTCAAAAACTGGGGAAGGCGGACCCGTCCTGATGGTTCACCGCAGCAAAAGGCCCACCGTCACCCGTGTGCCTTCACCCGGCGTGCTGACCAGATCGATGCTGCCGCCGTGGGCATCGACAATGGCCTTGCACAGGCTCAGCCCCAGTCCATATCCGCCGGTCTTGCGTGAACGGGAAATGTCCGGCCGGTAAAACGGTTCGAACAGATGGGGCAGCGCCGCGGCGGGAATCCCCTCGCCCCGATCTTCGACGACGATTTCAAGGCGATCCTGCCTATGGGCCATTGATATCGAAACCGCCGGCCCGTCATCAGGGGTGTGTTTCAATGCATTGTCCAAAAGATTGCGCAAGACGCTTCTCATCTTCTCCGGGTCGGCGTTGACCGGTACATCCACCAGCGGGCCGGGTTCGACACCCGGCCGGCGATCCTTGAATTCCGGTATCAGCGACCGGATCAGGTCGCCCATGCTGACGCTTTTCAGGCTCAGTGCGGCAGCCGTGTGCCTCAGGCGAGCCGATTCGAGGAGCGTGGCCACCATGGCCTCCATCTCCGCCAGGTCGCTGCGCAGGGATTCCCGGGCGTCCGCATCTTCAAGAAACTCGAGCTGCACCTTCAAGCGGGTGATGGGAGAACGCAATTCATGGCTGACGTCCAGCAGCAGTTGTTCCTTGCTGTGAAGCAGACGGTTAAGCCGCTCGGCCATGGCGTTGAAGGCCTCGGCCAGATCTCGCAGTTCGCCGTGGCCGGCTTCGGGGATGCGGTGGGACAGCCTGCCGGCACCCACCTCATCCACGCCGGCCTTGAGGGCGTGCAGAGGTTTGAGTATTCTGCGGATGTAGAAGTAGGCTAACCCGAGAATCGCGCCCATGGCGACTGCCATGGCGGTGAGTATCCAGATGGCCTCATCGCTGTGATGCGGGTCTCGGGTGGCGATAAAGATCAGCTCGCCGCCCGCGTGGGAGAGACGAATGAAGTGGTGCCCTTTGGAACTGCCCATCTGCATTCCGGAAGCGTCCTGGTGAATCCAGGCCCTGCCAAAGTTAAAGAACCGCGGCAGTGGGCCGGTCTGCCAGGAATGCTCGGGATGGTCGAAGCGGATCACCATGCCGGTGCGCCGGGCGATCTCCTGTGCCCGATGTTCGTCCGGCGGGTCTCCCAGGTCTTCCACCAGGTATTCGGTGTAGAATAATAGATTTCTCTTGAAGTCATTTTCCGTGTGCAAGCGAATAATCATGAAACCGGCGATCACCGTGAAGGTGATGGCCAGGCCGGCGGCCAGGGTGGCGAGCAGCAGCCGGGTGAAGACGGAGCCAAACAGCCGTTTAACGCGACGGGGTTTCATCCACCGCCTCCCGGGCCACGAAAGTATATCCGGTTCCCCACACTGTTTTGATATATTGCGGGCGTCTGGGATCGTCACCCAGCTTCTGGCGAAGCCGGCTCATGGTTATGTCGACCACACGATTGAAGCACTCGCTGTCGATACCGCGAAGGGCCTGCATGATCTCATCCCTGTCCAGCACTTTTCCGGCGTGCCGTACCAGCAGATCCAGCGCGGCGAACTCGCTGGTGGTCAGGTCGACCTCTTGATCCGCCAACCAGACCTTCCGGCGGTGAAAATCGATGGTCAATGGCCCGAAGCGCCGGCGGCGGTCCGAGCCGGTGTTCTGAACCCGGCGCAGCACCGCCTGCATGCGGGCCACCAGTTCGCGGGGCTCGAAAGGTTTGGGCAGGTAATCGTCGGCCCCCAGTTCCAGCCCAACCACCTTGTCCATCACATCCCCTCTCGCGGTGAGCATGATGATCGGCACAGCACTGGTTTCCCGGATGCGCTTGCAGACGTCGAAACCGGTCATGCCGGGCAGCATGACATCTAAAATGATCAGGTCCGGCAATACGGTTCTGCATTTGACAAGGCCTTCATGGGCATCGACCGCCGAATAGACCTCGAAGCCATAGTCCTTCAGGAATCGTTTAAGCAGCCGATTGAGTTTTTCATCGTCGTCGATGACCAGAATTGTCCAGGACATGCCAATCCCCTACGGCAGGTATTCGAGAACGCAACGCGGCGCAATGGCCGCCTCATCGTCTGGTATCAGCTTTTTACGCCAAAGAAAAGCCGTCTCTCCCGGGATCTCCTCCGGATACAGCCTTTCAGCATATTTTACCCGGCCGCGGGCCATCGATGCGGAAGCCAATGCACCAAAGACCCGCAACCGGCAAGCCGGATCAGCGCCAACCGAATCGACAACCGCCGGACGAACGGTCTTCGATGTGTGCGGCGATCTTCTCCCGCTGCTCCGGCCTCAGCGTCCCGTGAAAAGCGATCAGCCGTTCCGCTGCAAAATCGGCCATCTCTCTCACACGAGTCAACTTGTCGTCGATCAGCCCATCGACCACATCCCTGCCGACGGTATCCTGACGAATAAGGTCAGCTATCTCCTGGCGCCGGCTTGCATGGTCCGCATGCATGCCTTTAGCCTTCTCAGCAATCTCTCCGGCAATCTGCTCCAGGTCTGCCTTCTGGGATTCCGTCAGGTCCAACCGGGATGCGATGCGGGTGGTAACCGCTGCCAGGTCGAACTCGTCGAAGCCGCCGGGACGGTGCCCGTGTTTGCAGGCGGCCACACCGCCGATGAGAAAGAGAGTTGAAAGGGTGATGACAATCATGATGGTTGTTTTCTTCATTGCTGCCTCCTTTGGCTTGATAGCCCCGGTTTACGGATGACATCGCAGTCATCGGTTGAATAGAATCTAACGCCATGCTTGAAAAAGAGCATTGCAAAGGCGTATCACTTTGTAACAAAGTGTAGCCGGATTGGTGTTGTAACTATTTCCACCTGTTAATCCGCAACCGGAAGTCAAAGGAGGTGTTTATGAAAAGCATGGTCTGTATCGGCGACAGCCTGACCGAAGGCACGGACATCCCCACCGGCCACACGTGGCCGGCACTGGTGGCTAACGCCCTAAACATCGATGTAATCAACTGCGGGATCGGCGGGGACACGACAACAGGGATGCTGTCACGCTTCTATCCGGAGGTGGTGGTTACCAAGCCAGCATTCGTCTTCATCATGGGCGGGACAAACGATTTGTGGTGGAATTGGGAAGTCAACACGATTCTCGGCAATCTTTTCTCCATGATCGTCCAGGCCCGACACCACGGCATGGCGCCGGTCATCGGCCTTCCCTTACCGGTCAACGTCACCGCTGCACGGGCAAACGATTTTTCTCCACCTCAGGGGGGGTATGATCGGTTTACCGAGAAAATGGAGGCGATGGTAAAAGACCTGATCCACCACGCAACCGAGAGCGAGGTCGCCGTCGTCGACCTGCACCATCCTTTTTTCGAAGAAAACCGGCGGATTCGGACCGACCTTTTATTACCCGACGGGTTGCACCCCAACAGGGCCGGTCACCGGACAATTGCCAAGGCAATAACCTCAGTCTTCAGGCAGGATCTGAATTTCCCGTGAGTAGCCCCCAACGTTGCAAAAGCTGGAGGGCTTCAGAGCCCCCGCAAGCGGGATTTCCGCTTCGCTCCAACAAGGCGTCAAGGGTGAAGCTGTAATCGGCTACCGCGATCCCTTGACAACACGGGATCTGAAGTCCTCCAGCTTTCCTGAAAGGTAAAAAAATGAGAAAAACCCTGACATTCTTGGACTTCACCATACGTGACATCCAGAAAATGATAGCAACTTGACTATATCAATTATGTTACCAATAGTTTAGCTAACTTTTCAAATATTCTTATGCAACATTGGGGTAAGGAGAGCTTGTGTCCACCATTGCCAATATCGTTGTCGGCCTCATCGCACTCGTTCACGTTTACATCCTCGTGCTTGAAATGTTCCTTTGGGACAAACCGGCCGGACTCCGCGCTTTCGGCCAGACACAGGAAGCCGC
>NZ_JASJGN010000248.1:0-33072 GCF_033791525.1 Desulfosarcina sp. | reverse complement strand
ACACTGTAAAACCCTTCAGGTTTGAATGAATTATTAATTTTACTCACGGTGCTGGTGTTCATTTCGATGGCTGGCATGGCAAATCCTCCGGGCTACAGTAGTGTGCTAAATACCAATTGTTGAATGCAACTAAGGAATCTTTAAGCAATTATGATGCCATGAATTACATTGACGCGCGGGCAATGCATCAGACGTGAACTGGGTATCGGCAGTTTTGAAATGGTCTTGAATCGGAATGGAAAAAAGGCAGGATCAGGCAAGATCCCGAATGTCATATCGGGTGATCAGTCGTGACAGGTAGGTTCGCTGGATATCCATGACCTTGGCGGCTTTGCTTCTGTTACCACCGGTATGTCTAAGGTTGAGCAGGATAAATTCTTTTTTAAATTCATTGAGGGCTTCGTCGAGAGTGAGCCCGACCTTCAGGCCGGCAAATTTTGGCAGAGAGGCGGTGATGGGCAGATCCTCCGGCATGATTGTTTTTCCGTTTCCCATAACCACGGCGCGTTCAATGGCATTCCTCAATTCACGAATGTTACCGGGCCAGTTGTAGCGGGACATCTTGTCCATGGCCGCTTCAGATATGGTCAGGCCCGACAGGCCGGTTTCCTTCTTAAACACGTCAAGGAAATGGTCGACCAGAAAGGTGACGTCCTCGAGGCGTTCTCTCAGTGGGGGGATATTGAGTTGAACGACGTTGAGCCGGTAAAACAGATCCTCCCTGAACTTTCCCTGCTCCACCTCTTTCTTAAGATTTTTGTTGGTAGCCGATAGCACGCGCACATCCACGGTGATGGGGGTGTTTCCACCGACTCGGTAAAACACGCCTTCCTGCAGCACTCTGAGCAGTTTGGCTTGTATCCCCGGGGCCATCTCCCCGATCTCATCAAGAAATAAGGTCCCTTCATGGGCGGTTTCGAATTTTCCGAGTTTGCGGCCCGCTGCACCGGTAAAAGAGCCTTTTTCATGGCCGAAAAGTTCCGATTCCAAAAGGGGCTCGGGTAAGGCGGCACAGTTCAGAACCACCAGCGGTTTCTCCTCGCGTGGGCTTTCGCGGTGGATCAGGCGTGCCAGCAGTTCTTTGCCCGTGCCGCTTTCGCCTTGAATCAGGGCAGTGGTTTTTGTGCGGGATAGTTTTTGGGCGTCTTCCAAGACTTTATTTAAGATAACGCTTTTCCCGATAATCTGGTGCTTTTCGCCCAGTTCCTTCTTCAGGTCCTGATTCTCCTGGCGAACCTGCTCAAGGCTTCGTGCACTGCCGATGGCCAGGGCGGCAAGGCTGGAGAATTCTTCAAGAACAGCCATGTCCCCATGGGTAAACTGAGTGTTGTCCCTTTTGTTAATGACCTGGACGACGCCGATGGTGCTGTTTTTTATTTTTAATGGAACGCAGGCCATAGAACGGGTTTCATAGTCAATGCTGTCGCTGATTTCGCGCATCCACCGGTTGTCTTGCTGGGCATCGGCAATGAGCAGGGGTTGGCCCGTTTCGGCCACGTGGCCGGCGATGCCCTGGCCGATCTTTATCCTGAATTCTTTGACCTCCTCGCCTTTGGCGCCGGTGGTTACCTTGAAATAGAGCGTGTTGGTGGTGGGGTCCAGCAGAAGCAGTGAGGCGGCTTCTGCACGCACGACGCCAGTAGCCGATTCGATGATCAGTTGGAGGAGTTTGTCCAAATCCTGTACGGAAGAAACCCAGGACGAAATGGCCTTCAACTGGTCAATGGGGGCGTTGGCTTCGCAGGTGCCTGTTTTCATAATCGATGATCTTTGCGGTGATTGGGAATAAGATAGTTGCTGACCGGAATAAACGGTTACTAAACCGACCATATATTAGCCCATGCAGCAATCAGGTGTCAAATCAAATAATGGATATCATTAAAGATTAGACTCCACTGAAACAATTGTACGCCACAGCGCGACCAGGGCTTCACTGCTAGGGCGTTGGATAAAGATTCCCTGGTCCGATCGCATGGCCAGACCGGCAAAGGGGTTATCGGCCACATTGATGTCAAACATTAGACCACCGTTGCGAAGCACCAGGTTGACGATATGGTTGGGTAGCGTCGTGGCCCCAGCGGTGCCCACGGTGATCAGCAGGCGGGTCCGCTTCGCCGTCTCGAGCGCGCTGTTAAAATGGTAATGGCGTTCGTTATAGGTCTCGTCGAACCAAAGCACGTGCGGTCGAAGCCAACCGTTACACTTCGCGCATGTCAGCTGCCGGCGCGCTGCGTCGGTCAACACGCTTCCTTTTGCCATTGGGGGCAGGCCTTCAGGCAGAGAGAAAATTTCATCCGTGCAGGCCGATGCACAGCGAGTCTGGAAAATATTACCATGAATCTGAAGAGTTCGCGAAGGGCTGTTGCCGGCGCGGATATGCAGATTGTCCACGTTTTGGGTGATCAACGTAAACCGGTTTTTAAGATGGGATTCCATGGATGCCAGGGCCTGGTGGCCGGCGTTGGGCCGGGCCTTTTTACATAGGCCCATGCGATACAGATACCAGACCCAGACCGTTTCAGGCTGCCGGCAAAACATGGCAAACGTTGCCATTTCCTGGGGATGATAGTCTTTGGAGCCGATGGTCCAGAATCCCTCCGGTCCCCTGAAGGTGGGAATGCCGCTTTCAGCCGATATGCCTGCCCCGGTTAGAACGGTTATACGCCCATTGCCCCGGATAACTTCAGTCAACAATTGATTGGCCGATATTGTGTTCAATGGTATTCACACCGAATGTCGTTTATCATTACTATGCCAAATCAGGCGGCTCAGCCGGTAATCTGTCTGTCCTATGCATCGCCAGAGTGACCTGTGCGTGGCCGCCATCCGCCCGATGGCGTCAATTGTCACCGATGGACATGGGCTGACGAACCACTTGTGATTCGACGACAAATCGTCTACAGATAGGCCCATTGTGTGCACGAGGTGTTGCCGCTGAAACAACCAATACAGTTGAAAAGGAATCGGGCGCCATGATTCTGCCGGAAAACAACCGAATCCCGAAAAAGGTGAGAACCGTTCATCTGATTGCCGTTTGCGGAACGGCCATGGGTGCCCTGGCTTGCATGCTCAAAGACAAGGGTTACCAAGTCACCGGTTCAGACAACAATATCTACCCGCCGATGAGTCGCTTCCTCAATGAAAAAGGGGTCTCAATCATGGCCGGTTTTGATGGATCCCACCTGTCCCATCAACCGGATCTGGTTGTGGTCGGCAACGCCGTTTCGCGGGAAAATGCAGAAGTGGTCGCCACCGCAGAAATGGGCCTGTGTTACTGCTCCATGCCCCAGGCGGTCAATCGCTTTGCCGCCGCCGGCAAGCGTCAGGTGCTGGTGGCGGGGACTCACGGGAAAACGACCACGTCGGCCATTCTCGCCTGGATCCTTTTTTCCGCTGGCCGGGATCCTTCATTTATTATCGGGGGCATCCTGCCCAATTTTATGAGCAACTACCGAACTGGAACCGGAGATTGTATAGTCATCGAAGCGGATGAATACGATACCGCTTTTTTCGATAAAGGCCCCAAGTTCCTGCATTATACCCCGGATGCCGCCATCTTGACCAGTGTTGAATTTGACCATGCCGATATTTATCGGGATCTGGACCATGTTCTAGACGCATTTGAACGGTTTGTCACCAAAATCAAGCCTGATTCACTTCTGGTAAGCGTTGACGATGATCCCAATGTCAGCGGTTTGACAGGATTGGTGTCGTGTGAACAGGTATCCTACGGCATGAAAGCGGATTCGCCCTGGCAACTTGGTGAAACCTTCATCCAACCGCCCGTTACCCGTTTTCAGGTCATCAAGAGTGGACAAGACTACGGATCGTTCCGCACCCGGATGATCGGTGCGCACAACCTGAAAAATACCCTGGCAGCCATAGCGGTGGCCGATTACCTGGGTGTAACGCCAGAAAAAATCGCCGAGGCGCTGGACAGTTTTTCCGGAGTGAGGCGGCGCCAGGAGATCCGCGGTGAAAAGCGGGGCGTCATTGTTATGGACGATTTTGCTCATCATCCCACTGCCGTTAAGGAGACGCTCAGGGCGGTCAGATCCCATTTTTCAAAAAACAGGATCGTTGCTGTCTTCGAGCCGCGAACCCACTCGAGCATGCGCAGGGTGTTTCAGCAAGATTATGCAACTGTGTTCGATCCGGCGGATCGAATTTGCGTCCGAAAGCCATCGATGCTTCAAAAAGTTCCCGAAGATGAACGATTTTCCAGTGAACGGCTGGTTGCCGACTTGAAACAAAGGGGCAAGGATGCGACCCATTTTGAGGATACGGAATCCATCATTGACGATCTGGCCCATGCATCGGTGGGTGGTGATGTAATCCTGATCATGTCCAACGGGGGGTTCGACAATATCCACGAAAGATTGCTGGAATCATTATAAAAATACAACTTGGATTGAACCCTCCCCGCGGCCCCGATGAGCGGGATCTTTGCTTCGCCCCCGACAAGCTGCGGGGAATGTTCTGCCTGTAACGGCAGTGCTGCTTAGCACCGTAAGGATAAAAATCGATTTCCAGTTCGCTCGCTAACCCCGCCGCACTGGTTCTCGGTATCTCTGCTTCGCTCCGATAAGCGGCGAGGAATGCGCTCGCTATCGCGGTTCAAGTTTTGTTTTTTGGGATAGGGTCGCTCGCAACATAACTCAATATATCTGTAATTTGCTCCTCTGTGCTAAGCAACGTAATCCCTGTAGCTAAGAACTTTGTGGTAGGTAACAACGTATGAACCTGTGGCCTTATCTCAAGAACATACTGAAATAAGGGTATTTCCCCCGTACTGGCCCATTACTTATCCCATCTTGTCATATAGGTACCTTTCAATTATTTTCATTCGGATATTGGAATTTAATTGAGGAACCAACGGTCATGGCATGACATCAACAACCATCACCGTCAACTCACCCACCATTTAATTCCAGTCCTGTATTCATCTTTGCCGTCCGCTTCCACTTTGCTTTCTGTTGGTAATGTTGCGCTACCCGAAGGAGGAAAGATGATTTCTTCGCCATGTAGGACATGTTTAAAACGGGACATGCCCAAAGATCTGTGTATGAAAGACTGTAAGGAAATCATGGCAATTCAAGAGCTTCAACACTATATGCGCATACCGCCTTATTCGACGGGGAACAACTCTGACTCAACCCCTTTTAGAGTCGCAGAATCATTGACCACAGAAGGCTGACAAAGAAATAACGTTCATTAGTTTGTGTCAGAGAAACGCCCCATCCAGCAAATTCCAAGCCTGAACAGACCGAGCTCTGTATTTGACAGTAAGGGAAGGGTAAAACCATGGCATTCAATCCAAAAGCAGGTATCCTGGTTGTGGATGATAATGAATTAATAAGGAATATCGTCTGCTTCATGCTTTCACGTCTGGGTTACATGACCATCTCAGCCCATGATGGGACTGAAGCGCTCGATTGTATGAAAAACAATGATAGCATTCATTTGGTGCTGACTGATATCAACATGCCCCAAATGGACGGCTGGCGACTTGCTCTTCACATCAAGGAACTTAAACCCGACATGCCAATCGTTGCCCTCACCGGAGAAGCGCCTGACGCAATTATACCCAAACTCCTCGACAGCGGCATTCATCAAGCTCTCTTTAAGCCGGTTAAATTGGAGGCTTTAAGGGATGCAATGTCACGTAATTTGCGATCAGAAGGGATGAAATTGGCCAGTTAGCAATCAGGTGGTAATTATTGAATAGGCGATAAATAGACGGATGTCCTTTATCAGCGCTAATCGATTCTTTAGGAAAACCTGCTTGCCCGAGGACGAAGAAGATCCCAATTATAACCAGTTGCCAACGGGCTGCTGGTTTTCGTGCAGCACGCCGGTGATATTTTATCTTTTTAATGGGTAAGGATATACGGCGTGCTGCATAAACATCAATTCACGGCTTACCCGTCTGGACTGAACGATGAATACAGTCGGTATTTACTTAAAAAAGGAAAGAGAAGCTAATAATATTAGTTTGAGGGAAGTCGCTCGACTTACAAAAATTTCACCGATCTATCTGGAGTACATTGAAAAAAACGAATTCGAGAAAATTCCACAAGGCCCTTATATAAAAGGATATATTGGATCATACTCCAGTGCCATCGGATGTGATGTCGATAAACTCATCAGTCTGTACGAGTCTGAGAACCGCAAGCTGACCCAAGCCGAAGCCATTCAACCCGCCACCGTATCTATTGATGGCCGGAAACATTCAGCCGACAATTCTCAGAAGAAAAGACGCAAGCAACCAAGCAGTCTTTGGCTGGGCAATCTTAGGTCCTGGTTTAATACCCTTGTATCCTTCGTCGTGGTCAAAGGTGCCTCATTCAAAGCGGCCAAAAAACCGATCGACAGCATCGGTTCATCCAAACAAGATATGGGTGTACCCTCCAGGCACAATGTTCTGCGCGTCAATCAATCCGGTTTCGCCGGGACCATACATCGCATGTCCACCGATCGGAGGATCTGGGTGTATTCCTGTATTGCTATCATGGGGGCCTGCATTTTGATTCTTGCAGGAGTTGGATTTTATCACCTGTTCTTTAACGACCCTGATTCATTCACAATCGCCGAAGCTATTAAATCGCCTGACAAGGTAGAAAACGCGTTGCCTTCAGTTGGTTCCCAACCATCAATAGTGATTTTGCAATCCTCTGATGAATCTGCAAACGTCGATACACCGGAAATCCATGTAAATAAAAACTTGCTTACCAAGCCGCCCGAACCTGACGCAGCGTTAACTGGCACAAGGAAAAAAGCCGAAATTACATCTGGTACTTCCAGTCCCGCCATACAGGTCAACGCGCCGTCATACGATGCACCTTCAACGACTAAACAAGACGCCTCAAATCGCGACACCGCCGACAAGGAAAAAAGCGCCGTTAATTCCGACAGGCGTCCGTTAATAATCGATCCATCGCCAAAACCGAGCATTGTCGAAGCATCCTTGAAAGTGTCAAAAGCCTCAATCTGTCGAGCAGTTGAAAATCGAATGCCTGTCGGTGTCGATCGATTTTTTCGCACATCAGCCGGGAAGATTTATGTATGGACCGAGATTATGGCAACGCACGTTCCATCCAAGATCCACCATATCTATTTCCTCGGCGGAGAAAAAATCAGTGATGTTTCCTTGGATGTCCGGTCTACCCATTGGCGGACCTGGAGTTCCAAGACGATTGCCAACCGCCGTTATCGGGGGGAATGGCGCGTAGACATCGCCACATCCGACGGAAACATACTGCGACAGCTCTATTTTGAGGTTAAATAGCGTTCCTAAAAATCTTTGAACGTTATTTGGTTAAACCCGAAAGGATGCTCCGTGAAGAATCAGGCCAAACCGTCTTTAGCTGCTCTTAGGCTTTTTAAAATAGTAGGCTGAACCGCGATAGCGAGCGCATTCCTCGCCGCTTGTCGAAGCGAAGCGGAGATCCCGCTCATCGGGGCGGCGGGTTTAGCGAGCGAACTGAAAATCGATTTTTTATCCTTACGGTGCTGCGCAGCACTGCCGTTACAGGCAGAACATTCCCCGCGGCTTGCCGCGGGGAGGGTTCAATTCTCCAGAATTTTTTAGAAATTGTTCATAACCATCCGCACTGATATCTACAACGACCTTGCAGATATCAGCTCCGGTATTTTTCAACGATGTTCAAAAATAATCACAGCGGGCCCAATCTTGCCAAAATGGGAACTCGGGTGGTACCAAGTGGATCACCATCGCATTTCAGGGAGATTCCCATGATTTCTGATTGTTAAGGCGATCGATAATTAATCCCGCCTCCGGCAAATCAAGAGAATTATTGAAGTTACAGGTGTGCATAACATCCTGACATCCAAGAGTAAATTCTTATACACTTAATTGACGCTTGACCCGTACAGCCGATTCATTTTATTTATGGTGATCAGGAATGGTAGATTGTCCTTCCTTCCTATTTCGATATCTTAGCAAATATTATTAGAATCTACGTCAACCGTCTGTGGCTGAAGCACAACTGACCCCGATGGTTTTTTTGGGTTGATAATCAACTTCCGAACGCATCGATTCTTCAGCATACGGCCGGTCGACGGGTTGGGGCCGTTTAGCCTGCAGCGTAGCGTGACGGATAGTCGGATCGAGTGTCGCACCAGTCAGCCTGGGGCGGATCGGTTAAAACATCAAAAAAAGGAGATTGGATATGAAAAAAGTGCTGTGGATCTTATTACCGGCCATTTTGTTGTTCGTAGGAACCGCCGAGGCTCAGGATCAGGATCGGATCGCACCCATGCTCGAGAAAGGTACCAAGGAGTTGGGTTTCACCGGCGGCATCGATTTCGAAGGACCCGCGGGGGGAGTGGATATTGACCTGAATCTACGTTATGGCTACTTCCTGGACCGTCATATCGAAATCGGTGGATTCGGCAACTATTCCAGAACCATGGACGGAGGTGTATTGCGCTACGGACTGGGCGGGTTCGCCGAGTATCATATTTTCAGCTCCGGTTGGGCCCGAACGATTCCCTATTTTGGAGCAGACTTAGGGCTTTTTGCGCTGAATTGGGATGCCGGAGAGAACCAAAACGCCTTGGCATTTGTTCCACGGATTGGAATCAAGTGGTTTTTCCGCGACTATGTTGCGGTCGACACAAATTTTTACCTGGGTTTGGCAACGGAGGACATCTACATCAACGACAACAGCAGTGATAAATACGACTTGGGTATCCAATTCGGCTTGCGGGTCTACTTCTGATTAAAATTTTTTATGATCGGATCATTGTGGGGATGAATCCTGATACCGGGATTCGTCCCCGTGAGCGAATGGACGGGGAAAAGGACGGTACAGCCTTGGGTCATTGCCGTTATCGTTTTAGAATTCTAAAGCTTTACGATCCGCATGTGCGCAAAGATATCATCGATGACGTCAGCCAGTTGCCGACATGGACGCCTAAAATTCACATTGCCGATGATGACGCGGAAAAAGAGGAATAACTCGATCGTATACGGGTTTCCGCACAGTGGACAATCGTACCTTCCATAGGACGAGCCGCGGGGAAAGCTCAATAACTAGTTTTCCGTTTGTTAGAGGTAGTAATATAAGTTAACAGTGTTTACGCTGTCGCCGAATTAAAAGCGGTGGCGGAGCCAGCAAGGATTTCATTCGCGGTTCGTGAAAAATATTAAAAAATACAATATAACAATAGTTTGAAAAAATTGATAGCCTTCCATCGTCGCACCACCCATTCTGATTCGCTGCGCGGTCTTTATAAAATCCTTGACAACGCCATTGCTTTAAATTACTTGCATCTTGCATTTGACAAGAATGAAATTTATTTAAAAACAAGTAATTAAAACGGTTTTAGTCTCTTAAAAACCGTTCGGGTAGACAATTCACCACGATTCTTGCTCATTTTTCTGCATGGGGGTTCTAACGATCCATGAGATATGCTTCCACAATTATCGGAACCGGCTGTGGATTTCCTGAAAGTCGGGTGACCAATGACGACATCATCGATCGGTTGGAAAAGAACCAGATTACCACCAACGACCAGTGGATCCGTGATCGCACAGGCATTCGTGAACGGCGGTTTTCCAATCTGGATAACTGCGACGAACATAATTCATCCCTTGGCGTGGCGGCGGCGACAAAGGCGCTTGCCATGGCCGGTCGGACGCCCGGTGACATCGATCAGATCGTTTATGCGACCTGTTCGCCGGACACCCTGCTTCCATCCACGGCCTGCTGGCTTCAGCATAAAATAGGTGCCCCGCAGGCCTGGGCCATGGACATCAATGCCGCCTGTTCGGGTTTTATTTATGCACTGGCCACGGCGGATAAATTCATCCAATCCGGCCAGACCCGCACGGCGCTGGTCGTGGGCGCCGAGGTGCTCAGCCCATTCATCAACTGGCAGGACCGCGGATCATGCATTATTTTCGGTGACGGCGCCGGTGCCGCGGTCGTGGAACGTACCGCCTCCGATGCCCCATCGCGAATCCTGTCCAGCCACCTGCGATCTGACGGCAACCTTTGGGAATTGCTATATATTCCAGCCGGCGGCTCATGCAAGGAAGTTACGCCCGGCCGGTTCTCCAAGAACCTGCACAAAATACGGATGTACGGCAAAGAGATCTTTAAAGTCGCCGTTCGTACCCTTGCCGAGTTTGCCACGCGGTCGCTCGAAAGCAACGGATTCACCATTGATGACATTGACTGGTTTATTCCCCACCAGGCCAATTACCGGATTATTGAGGCCGTGGCCAAACGCCTGAACTGTCCCATGCAAAAAGTGGTCGTTAACGTGGACCGATATGGCAATACATCCGCAGCCACCATTCCCACGGCACTGGATGAGGCGGTGAGGGATGGTCGGATTCAAAAAGGACAGCTGATCCTGCTCGATTCCTTCGGTGCCGGCCTGACCTACGGTGCCATATTGATGCGTTGGTAATGATTGGAAGAAGAAGATGCTTCTTGATCGATTCTTTGAAAAAGGCAGGCAGTTTTTAGGTTGCCAGATTCCCATCATGTGCGGCGCAATGACCTGGGTGAGCGATCCCAAGTTGGTCAGCCATATGGGGCGCTGCGGTGGTTTTGGCCTGTTGGCCGGGGGCAATGCGCCCATCGATGTGCTGCGGGCAGAGATCGAAGAGACCCGGTCCATCTCAGACAAGCCTTTCGGCGTAAACCTGATAACCATTGCACCGGCGTATCAGGAACAGCTGGCAATGGTATGCGAGATGCGATGTCGCGTGATTGTTTTTGCCGGTTCAATTCCCAGGGAAAATGAGATCCAGCGTGCCAAGGAGAGCGGGGCGCGCGTCATCTGTTTTGCGCCAACCGATCAGCTGGCCTTAAAGCTGATCAAAATGGGTACCGATGCACTGATCCTGGAAGGCTCAGAAGCCGGTGGGCACATCGGGCCCGTATCCCTGACGGTGCTGATCCAGCAGATCTTGTTCAATGTAGATTCAGTGCCCATTTTTGTTGCCGGCGGAATTGCCACCGGCAGGATGATGGCCCACCTGTTGATGATGGGGGCTGCCGGTATCCAGATGGGCACGCGCTTTGTCATGTCCGAAGAGTGTGCGGTGCATCCCCAATTCAAAGAGACCTTCCGGCGGGCCAAGGCCAGGGATGCCGTGGCCACTCCGCAATTTGACAGCCGCCTTCCCGTTATACCGGTGCGAGCGTTGAAAAATGTGGGTACGAATGAATTCGGGAAACTGCAGCTGCACCTGATTCAGAAGCTTGAAAATAAGACTATTGATCGCGTGGAGGCCCAGTACGAGGTGGAACGCTTCTGGATGGGTGCGTTAAAAAATGCCGTCGTTGACGGCGATATGAAAAAAGGGTCCCTCATGGCCGGCCAGAGCGTGGGCCTGGCGGATAAAATTCTGCCCCTTCAAGGCATCTTCGATGAACTGGTCAACGATGCCGAGACGGAGATGCAGCGGCTTTCCAAAATGTTTTTCAACTAATCCGCTTCAATCGTTTTCCCTGACCGCCCCAGTATGGTGTTGACATCCCCTCTGGAATCTGGTTAACCCTTTATCTCTTTATGGGTTAACCAAGTGGATTCCAAACAGAAAATCTTTAATATCCTCAATCGGGCCGATGGGGTGATTTCCGGTGAAACCCTCAGCGCCGAATTGGGTGTCAGCAGAGTTTCCATCTGGAAACATATCCAGGGACTCGTCCAGTCCGGCATTTCGATTGTCTCCTCCCCCAAAGGCTATTGCATGAACCGTGATCCGGACAGCCTGGTGCCGTGGGCATTCGAGGCATGGCAAGACCGCATCCATTATTTCCAGGAGACCGGTTCGACCATGGACGAGGCCATGCTGATGGCGCGAAAAGGCTGTGCTGATTTTACGGTGGTGGTGGCCCAGCGTCAGACCTGCGGTCGGGGGCGTATGCAGCGGACCTGGCTGTCTGCCGATGGCGGCCTTTTTTTCACCGTGGTCGTTCGCCCGGACATTCCCATGGTGCTGGCAGGTCTGGTGAATCTGGCGGCAGCCGTCGACATGGCCAATCTTATGCGGTCCCTGTATCAGGTGGACGCGTGTTTGAAGTGGCCCAACGATATCCTGGTGAACCAACATAAACTCTGCGGCGTTTTGTCCCAGGTAGACGCCGAAGGGGATCAGGTGGCCCACATGAATATCGGCATCGGTCTCAATGTCAACAACGCCCCGGAAACCGAATCGTCCATGGCCATTTCCCTCAAGGCAGTGCTGGGTCGATCCGTGCCGCGCCGGGAGATCCTTATCGCTTTCCTGAATGATTTTGAAAAGCGGATGTCGACCCTCGATCCCCATGCCGTCATTGATGAGTGGAAATCAAACAATGTGACCCTTGGCCGGCCGGTCCGCGTCGTTACCGTCAAGGACATGGTTGAAGGGACTGCCGTGGATGTGGATTCACATGGCGGCCTGATCCTGCAGCTGGCCGATGGAACCTGCCAAACCGTGATGCATGGCGACTGTTTTCACCGTTAGCAGGCTGTTTTTATCGCTTGTACGTTTCCAGCCCATCGAATCAATAAACCCAACCAACCCTCAAAGGAAAACAGTTTATATGGATGCATCATCACAACAGTTAAAACGGATGGTGTATGCGGCCCTAATGGCGGCCCTGACAGCCGCCGGTGCCTACATTGCCATCCCTCTCGGTCCGGTGCCCATCGTCCTGCAAAACCTGTTCATCATGCTGGCTGGTCTGCTTTTGGGCGGCCGGTGGGGATTGATCAGCGTAGCGGTTTACCTGCTGGCCGGCGCCGTTGGACTGCCGGTATTTGCCGGCGGTACCGGCGGAGTAGGAAAATTCGTTGGGCCTACCGGCGGATACCTGCTGGGGTTTGCTGCCGCCGCCTATCTGATCGGCATCATTTCGGAAAGCGGTCGGGGTCGTGTGACCATCGATGTGCTGGCCATGGTTGCCGGCACATTGATCATATACGCCTTCGGCGTTTCATGGCTCAAGGTGGTCACGGGAATCAGTTTTTCCAAGGCATTAACCGTGGGCATGTTGCCCTTTCTCATCGGCGACGCCCTGAAAATTGCAGCTGCCATACCCATCGCCAGGGCTCTCCGGCCAATGATGGACGGCACTTTCGCTGCCGTAAGGACTGCCGATTAAAACCGTGTCCATCATTGAGACCTCCCACCTCTATCATCGCTTTGCCGACGGCACCCAGGGGCTCGACGACGTCACCCTTACCTTTAACGAGGGCGAATTTACGGTGGTCGCCGGTGCCAATGGCTCCGGCAAAACAACGCTGCTGCGCCACATCAACGGTCTGCTTTTTTCCGAATCCGGGACGGTGACCGTATGCGGCAAGTCGGTGAAAGCGGATCCCTTTGCCGCCCGGAAACAGGTGGGTATGGTATTCCAGGATGCCGACAGCCAGATTGTCGGTGAGACTGTTTACGATGATGTGGCATTTGGTCCGGAAAACCTTTCACTTGAGCGGCAGCAGATCAACCAGCGGGTAAACCAGGCGCTGGCGGCCGTCGATCTTTCCGGGTTTGAAAATAAAATGCCCCACCATCTTTCCGGTGGTGAAAAACGTCGCCTGGCCATTGCCGGGGTGCTGGCCATGGCCCCCCGCGTGCTGATGATGGACGAGCCTTTTTCCAACCTTGACTATCCGGCCACCTGCCGGGTGCTGAGTACTATTATAGACCTTCACAAAAACGGTCACACCATTATCATCACCACTCACGACCTGGAGAAGGTTATCGCCCATGCCCAGCGGCTGGTGGTCATGGCAAAAGGACGTATCGTAAAAGACGGAATGCCGGCCGAGGTGATCGGCGGCATCGAGCGATACGGCATTCGGTCGCCGTGCTCCGTGCAACTCGGCCGAGGAATCCGGCCATGGGTGAACTGACCGCCATTGGTTTCAGGCCCGGCCAGTCGGTGCTCCACCGGCTGGACCCCAGAACCAAGCAGATGCTGCTCATGGGGCTCAGCGTGGCGAGCATGTGGGGAAACCTAACTTTTTTGACGCTTTTCACCGTCGTGATGATGTTTTGCGTTAGCGCTGCCGGTTTGCGCATTCGTCGGCTGATTCTTGAAATCCGGTATTTTCTCTTTTTTCTCTGCTTTGTCTTCGGTGTTAGAGCGATAGCATTCACCGGCGGATGGACGCCCACCCTCCGTGCAGATGCTGCCGGAGAGGCTTTGATCGTGTGCTGGCGCTTGCTGCTGGTCGTCATCATGGGGTTGCTGTTGATGTCCACCACGCGAACCGCCGATATCCGGGCCGCCCTGGTCTGGTATTTGAAGCCAATACCCGTTGTTGATGAGAAAATGGCGGCCACCATGGTGGGGCTGGTGGTTCGTTTTTTACCGGTGATTCTCTTTCAAGGGGCTGAAATAGCAGATGCCCAGCGTGCCCGGGGGATCGAAAGACGGAGAAACCCGCTGATCCGGCTCATGAGGTTCACGGTACCCTTGTTCCGTCGTGTCTTTTTAAGTGCTGACGAACTGGCCGCGGCCATGCAAGCCCGGTGCTACAGCGAGCAGCGTACCCTTCCCGAGCTCTCTTTTGCCTGGCGTGACGGCCTGGCTATCGGCGTCGGGATTCTCCTATCCTCGACCGTGTTGCTTCCATGAGAGGATGTCCCCCAATGTTGCATAAAAATATTCTAAAAGTTAGCTAAACTATCGGAAACATAGTTTATATAGCCAAGTTGCTATCATTTTCTGGATGTCACGAAGGGTGAAGTCCAAGAATGTCACGGTTTTTCTCATATTTTTTACCTTTCAGGAAAGCTGGAGGACTTCAGATCCCGTGTTGTCAAGGGATCTCGGTAGCTGATTACAGCTTCACCCTTGACGCCTTGGCTCTGAAGCCCTCCAGCTTTTGCAACGTTGGGGTGTCAATAAACAAACCGTTTGATCAGCGGCATGATTATCGAATTCCGGACCTCCTGGAGCCATGCCCACACATCCATCTCTCTTTGTTTGACAGGGTATTAGCGGTGGTGTAAGGCATAGCAGCAAAAAATGAAGCCGATGACATGGGTCTGGCATTAAGCCTGTATTTAAGGAGTGTTGCGTTGAAAATTGTCATTGTGGGTGTCGGTGAAGTGGGATTTCACATTGCCAGTCGTCTGGCAATGGAGAACAAAGATGTGGTGGTCATCGATTATGACCCGGAGGCACTGAAACGAGTTTCTGAAAGCATCGACGTCCAGACGGTCGCCGGTTCAGGAAGCAGTCCCGCCATCCTGGAAGAAGCCGGCATCCGTGAGGCTGAAATCATGCTGGCCGTCACCGACTCCGACGAGGTGAATCTGGTGGCTTGCCTGATGGCCGACAGCCTGTCGCCGACCACCAAGAAGTTGGCCCGGTTGCGGGCAGCCGATTTTGACCGGTACCATGACACCTTCAAGGCAAACGCACCCCATATCGATACGGTCATCAACCCCGACATCGAGGTGATCCGTACCATCGAGCGGCTTATGAGCGTGCCGGGCGCTGCGGACGTGGGCGAATTCGCCGACGGTCGCATCAAGTTTGTCGGTGTCTATCTGGACCCCGATTCTCGCCTGGCCGGTGTGCGCCTGGCTGATCTACCGACCGTTCTCAAAGAAGACCGACCCCTGATCGCTGCGGTCGTTCGTGACGACCAGCTGATCATCCCTAAAGGAGACAACCACCTGCGTGCCGGTGATCTGGTCTACTTTATCAGCGAAAAAAAAAACCTTTTCAAACACCTCTCCATCTTTGACAAGCACGCCACACCGGTCAAGCGGGTGCTGATCGTCGGCGGCGGACGCATCGGCTATCGGCTGGCCAAACAGCTTGAAGACAAGTCCATCTCCTGCAAAGTCATTGAAAAGCGCGCCAGTCAGTGCGATTATCTGGCCGATCGATTGGAGCGGACCGTCGTGCTCCATGGTGACGGGTCGGACCAGAGCCTGCTGGTGGAAGAGAATATTCATGACATTGATCTGGTGGTAACCCTGACCGGTGACGAAGAAACCAATATTATAACCTCACTTTTGGTCAAACGGTTGGGCGCCAGGAAAACCATTACCCAGATCAATAAATTCAGCTATTTTTCGCTCATGTCCACGATCGGCATCGAACAGGTGGTCAGTCCCCGACTGTCTGCCATCAACACCATCCTGCAGCATATCCGCAGGGGAAAGGTGCTCTCGGCGATCTCCATTAAAGGAGAAGAGGGGGAGGTGATGGAGGCATTGGCGTTGCCCACGTCCGACATCGTATCCAAGCCCTTGAAAAAGATCGCCTTCCCGAAGGGATCCATGGTGGCCGGCATTATCCGCAAAGAGACCATCATCATCCCCGGCGGCGACAGCGTCATCGAACCGCAGGACCGGATCATCATTTTTGCCACCCGTAAGGCCATTCCGGGCGTCGAGAAGATTCTGGCCGTAAAACTGGAGTATATTTAATTGCGTTGGCGCTATATCCTTAACACCGTGGGTGTTTTGACCCTGTTTTTCGGTGGGACCATGCTGCTGCCACTGGCCTTTGACCTGGTTGCCATGGACCGCAGCCTGATGCCGCTGGTTAAAGCCATGGGGATCACACTGGTTTGCGGAGCCGTTTTGATGGCTCTGTTCAGGCATGAAAAGACGGAAACCATGAGCCAGCGTGAAGGCATGGCCATCGTGTCCTTGGGGTGGACAGCCATCGGTCTGTTCGGGGCGCTGCCCTTTTATTTTTCCGATGCGTCCTTTATATTTGTGGATGCCATTTTCGAGTCCGTTTCCGGGTTTACCACCACCGGTTCATCGATTCTGACCGACATCGAAGGGTTGAGTCCGGGACTGCTCATCTGGCGAAGTTTCATTCAGTGGCTGGGGGGGATGGGCATCATCGTCCTGTCCATTGCCATTCTTCCCTTTTTGGGTGTCGGCGGTATGCAGCTCTACAAGGCTGAAGTGCCCAGCCCTGTGCCGGACAAGCTCAAACCCCGCATCCGCGACACGGCTATGATTCTGTGGAAAGTCTACGCGTTGTTCACCGTGGCCGAGACACTGCTGCTGATGGTCGGCGGCATGACTTTTTTCGATGCCTTGAACCATGCCTTCACCACCATGCCCACTGGTGGTTTTTCAACGAAAAACGCGTCGGTGGCCCACTTCGACAGTGTATACATCGATGTCGTTATCATCGTTTTTATGCTGCTGGCCGGTATCAATTTCTCTCTTCACTACCAGCTTCTAAAGGGCCGTCCGCTGGCCTTCTGGAAAGATTCGGAATGCCGGTTCTACCTGGCCATGTGCCTGATTTTGACCCTTGTAGTCGGGGCTGACATCTACCGCACGGTTTATGCGGATGCCGGCCAGGCCTTGCGTTACGCGGCCTTTCAGGTGGTCTCCATCGTAACAACCACCGGTTACGCGACAGCCGATTATGAATTGTGGCCGGGCATGTCTCAGGTCATCATCTTCCTGTGCATGTTCGTGGGCGCGTCGGCAGGCTCCACCGGTGGCGGCATGAAGTGCCTTCGCATCATGCTTTGCTTCAAGTACTGCTACAAAGAACTCTTTTCCATGATCCATCCTAGAGCGGTCACCCGCATCAAAATAGGCGGGAAAACCGTGCCCGAGGATGTCGTGAGAAGTGTGCTTGGGTTCCTGGCACTCTATATGGCCCTGTTCGCCCTGTCGACCGTACTGCTGGCCGGGACCGGGGTTGATTTTGTCACCGCCCTTGGGGCGGTGGCCGCCACGATCGGCAATATTGGGCCGGGTTTCGGAATGGTGGGGCCGGTCGAAAATTTTGCCCAGATTCCCTACTGGGGGAAGTGGCTGCTCTCCTGGTGCATGCTCCTGGGACGATTAGAGATTTACACCTTCATTATCATTGTCGTACCTGAATTCTGGCGCAAGTGAAAAAAGGGTTCAATTCTTGACCGCTTGGAGCCTAAAAAAGATTTTATTGCCAAATTTCATATTGACAAACAGTGGTCGGGCGTGTACTTACGTTTTTTCTTTTGGGCCGTTAACTCAGTCGGTAGAGTATCTGCCTTTTAAGCAGAGAGTCGTTGGTTCGAGTCCAACACGGCCCACCAGAATTTACAATGCTTGCGTCCCCATCGTCTAGCCTGGCCCAGGACACCGGCCTTTCACGCCGGCGACAGGGGTTCGAATCCCCTTGGGGACGCCATTTAAAATATATGTGACTTCCTATGTACTGCCGTTTGAGCGGTTTTTCATCGCACGAGCGGCTTTTTTGTTTTTTGGCAAAGTGGCGCTATCATTCGGATGAAGGCGCCATGCCGACAGATGTTGATTGATATGACGGCCCGGCCGCGTTGACAATGGTCCGGGCTTTATATAAAAAAGAGAGCGCCTTTATGTACCAGGCCAAACCAAAGGAATGGTATTTATGCTGAGCAAGAAACGGTCGTTTGCGGAAAATATACTGATATTGGGTCTTGGTGGCGTGGGCACCTACCTGGCTAAACGGCTGGTCCATGAAGGTTATGCCATCACCGCCATAGAACCGGACGGCCGGTTGATCCGCCATATAGATGGGCAACTGGATGCTCGGCTGATTCAGGGATCGGCCATGAGTATCGCCTGCTGGCGTGAAGCCAGGGCTCAAACCATCGACGTGCTGATTGCCGTCACCGACAATGACGCGGTCAACATGCTATCGGCAATGATCGCCGACCGATTCGGCATTCCACTGAAGATTGCTCGCGTTCGTTCGATGGATTTTGATAATATAGATTCGGTGCTCAACGCCGATGACCTGAAAATCGATTTGATCATCCACCCGGAAGAGTTGGCTGCTCAGGAAATTGTTCGGCTGGTCAAACGGACGGCCGGCAATGAGATCATCGATATCGCCGATGGACAGACCCAAGTCATGGCCACCCGTGTCAACGAGGACTCGCCGCTGGCCCACCAGAAGCTGAAAACCCTTTCCATGACCCACAACACCTTTCCTTTCAGGGTCGTGGCCATTGCCAGGGGGATCACCACCATCCTGCCCGGCGGCGATCATGAAATACTTCCCCAGGATCAGGTGCTGATCATGGCCTCAAAGGAAGACCTTCCCAAATTGATGGCCTTGACCGGGGTAGAACAGCAGCGGCGGCACCGGGTGATGATTTTGGGTGGTGGTCTGGTGGGTTGCCGTGTGGCCGAACTGATGGGCAAAGACGTTCGGGTCAAAATCGTTGAAAAGGACGAAACCGTGGCCGCAGAGCTGTGTCACCTGCTGACCGATGTCGAGGTGCTTCACGGGGACGGCTCCAATGCCGAAGCCCTCGAGCAGGCCGGTCTGACAGACATGGACACCTTTATCACGGCGACCGGTGAGAATGAAACCAACATCATGAGCTGCATGCTGGCCAAGCACCTGATGAACACGAGCAATGGCGGCGCTCGCGGCAAGGATCGCAAAACCATCTCACTGGTGAATAAAGAGGAATATTTAGTGCTGGCCGCCACCAGTGGTTCGGATATCGCCTTGAACAAGAAAGTGCTGGCAGCCAACGAGATTTTGAAGTTCATACGACGCGGGGAATTGCTGTCGGTCGCACACCTTCACGGTTTTGACGCTGAAGTGGTGGAGATCCTGGCGGCACCGGATTCTCCCATCACGCGAATCCCGCTTTCTAAAATTGATCCGGATTTTCACGGGAAAATTCTTGTCGGCGGTGTTTACCGGGACGACCAATGGCAAATCGCCGTGGGTGATACCCGCATCCTTCCCAATGAACGTGTGATCGTCATCTGCAAATCGCTGCACCTTAAAGATGTGCATAAGCTTTTTTTTTAGGATAGGATTCAAGGATTCGAGGAGTCAAGGGCTTGTTTTCCAATGATCTCATCAGGGCTTTCAGCATTTCACTTGAACCCTTGACCCCTTGAATCCTCGACCCCTTCTTTTTCATCATCATCTTTTCCAGAACGACGGATAGAAGATCACCAGCGCCGAGAACATCTCCAGCCGCCCGACAAGCATGTTGTAGGAAAGAAACCACTTGCCCGTATCGGAAATAAAGGCATAATTTTCCGACGGCCCAACAGCACCAAAACCCGGTCCAATGTTCATGAGGGCGGCGATGACCGAACTCATGGCGGTCGTGTAATCCATATTGTCGGTAAGCGCCATCACACACCCGCCCGCCAACACCATGAAAATATTCACAATGAAATAGCAGATGGATAGGTGAATGATGGTATCATCCACCGGGCGTTGGTTCAGGCGCACGGAGATGACGGACATGGGCTGGAAAAAAATTTTTTTGATGGCGGCCGACATGAATTTGCACAGGACCACATAGTGAACAATCTTGATGCCGCTGGTGGTCGATCCGGCACAGGCGCCGATAAAGCACACGGCATACAAGAACATCTGGGAGGCCTGAGGCCATTGTTCGTAGTCGGCAGTGGTAAAGCCGGTGGTGGTCAACAGGCTGGTCACCTGAAAGGTCCCGTAGCGGATCGCATCCATCAGCCCGTAGGTGTTCTCCTTCCACAGTATCCAGGAGACCATGCCACAGAAAAAGAGCATGAGCCCCGCGTACCAGCGAAACTCCGTATTGATGGCCAGCGCTCGCCAATCCCCCCGGACGATCTGGTAGAAAAGCACAAACGTCATACCGCCAAGAAACATAAAAAGAATGATAACCCAGTCAAAGTAGGCGCTGTTGTAATGCCCGATGCTGGCATTGTACGGGGAATAGCCGGAGGTGGATACAGTGCCGAAAGCGTTGCACAGTGAGTCGAACAGGGGCATGCCTCCGAAGCAGAGCAGTAGGATCTCGGCCAGGTTCAATACCATGTAGATGATCCACAGGCGGACCATGGTATCCCGGTTTCGGGCATGGAATTTTTCTTTGGTAAGGACCTGGCCCGGCGATGACTCGGCCCGGAAGAGGCGCAGCCCACCCATGCCGTGGGGCAAGAAGATGACGGTCAGGGTCAAAAAACCCATACCCCCCAACAGATGCGTCTGGCTGCGCCAGAACAGCAGCCCGTGGGGCACCACCTCGATGTCCGTCAGAATGGTGGCGCCGGTAGTGGTGTAACCGGACATCATTTCAAAAAAGGCATCGGTGAAAGACGGGATGGACCCGTGGATCATGAAGGGAATGGCACTCAGTGCAGAAACGACGACCCAGCCGAAAGCAGCGATGAATATGCCGTCTTTGATGCTCAGGTCAAGGTGCTTCCTGAAAAGCCACCATAACGGCAAACCCAATAAGAGGATCAATGCGGCAGAAACAAGCAGCGCCAAAAAATCCCCTTCACGGTAGATCAGTGAACAGACCAGGGGCAACAGCATGGAGATGCCCGTGACCATGAACAGGGTGCCGAAAACATGAAGAATGGAAAACAGGTGCATAGGTTTTGTTGGATTTAAAATTGACGGATTCGTAAAAAGCCCGATATCTGCATTACGCTTCATCCTTCGTCACTGTGGCGTACCGTAAGTACGCCTCATTCCTCAGGATTTGCAAGCCTTGATCTCGGGCTTTTACGAATCCGTCGGAAATGCGACTTTTTACAAGTTCGTCAAAATTAGGGTCGATAAAAATTTGAGTTTAGCGGCAATTCATATCCCAGGATCCTTGAAAAAGCAAAAGGTCTGTTCCTTTGCGGCGAATGTTTCGTTGACACATTCGTCCTGGTGCCGCTATGGTCCTATGCGATAATCCTATTCGAGATATCTGAGCATTTAAGGAAGCGGTCAAATGAAAGCGGAAATACTGGCAACGGGAGATGAAATCAGGTCCGGCGCCCTGGTGGACAGCAACTCGGCGTATATTTCGGAAAAGTTGGAGGAGAACGGTATCGAGGTGGTGCGACACACCTGCGTGGGGGACGATCTGCCCCTGTTGGTCTCCACTCTTCGTGAGATCGGCGATCGTGTGGACGTGGCGGTGGTCACCGGTGGGTTGGGGCCCACCACCGATGATCTCACTGCCGAAGCGGCAGCCAGAGCCGCCGGTGTGGAACTGAGATTCAATCAGACCGCCTTTGAAAACGTCGAGAGCTTTTTCAAAACGTTCAACCGCCCCATGACCGAATCCAACCGCAAGCAGGCGCTGCTTCCCGACGGCAGTAAGATATTGTACAATCCGGTGGGTACCGCACCTGGATTTTCCCTGAAAATAGGGACATGTCTGTTTTTCTTTCTTCCGGGGGTGCCCTATGAGATGAGACGCATGCTGGCTGAGCATGTGATTCCTGAAATGCTTACCCTGCAGGGCGATGCGGCCATGCACAGCCGGGTGAAGACCATTACCACCTTCGGACTGCCCGAATCGTTGGCCGGTGAAAAAGTGGCCGGCGTGGAGGCCGTCTTCCCAGGTGTCAAGCTGGGCCTTCGTGCTAATTTTCCCCAGATCCAGGTAAAGCTATACGGGCGGGACACCGATCTGGCCCTGCTTGATCAACGGATGGCCGAAGCGGGTCAATGGGCGCTGGAACGGTTGGGACGAAACGTGATATCTGAAAACGGCGAGCGGATGGAAGCCGTGGTGGGACGACTGATGCTGGAACGATCGGCCTCCATCGGTCTGGCGGAAAGCTGCACCGGCGGGCTGCTGGCCAACTGGCTGACCAACGTGGCCGGTAGTTCGGCCTATTTTTTCTTTTCCGGCGTCACCTATTCCAACCAGGCCAAGATCGATGTTCTGGGTGTCAAGCCCGAAACCCTCGAAAGGCATGGCGCGGTTCACGAAGAAACGGCCCGGGAAATGGCAGAAGGGGTCCGGCGGGTAGCCGGCACCACATACGGGCTTTCCACCAGCGGCATTGCCGGCCCTGACGGTGGAACCGAAGACAAACCGGTGGGAACCGTGTGTATCGGTTACGCCGGACCGGATCGGTCCTTCGGCCGTCAGCTGTACTTCCCTTTCGGAAAGCGCCTGATGAACAAGAAAATATTTGCCATGGCGGCGTTGGATATCTTGCGCAAGGAGTTGTCGGGAATAGGCGGATAGGTAGATTGCGAAAAAGCTCAAAGTTCAAAGCTCAAAGTTCAAAGCTCAAACCACAAACCAGAGACCAGAGACCAGAACCCAGAACCCAAAGAGGCTTGTCGATGATTCTACCGGTAATTCTTGCAGGCGGCAGCGGTACCCGACTCTGGCCGCTTTCCCGAGCCCTTTATCCCAAGCAACTCATCAGTCTGGTTGACCGGCACACCATGCTTCAAAATACGATCCTTCGGCTCGGTGGCTTGGACGGGGCAGGACATCCGGTCGTGATATGCAACGACGAATACCGGTTCATGGTGGCCGAGCAGCTTCGTCAGATAGACATCAAGGCCGATTCGATCATTCTGGAACCGGTGGGCAGAAATACCGCTCCCGCCCTTGCCGTGGCGGCAATCCGGGCAATGAAGACAGGAGACGATCCCGTGCTGTTAATCCTGCCAGCTGATCACCACATTGAGTTAACTGCTGAATTTCAGGGAGTGATCAAGTCGGGGCATGCATACGCCCAGTCGGGCCGAATGATTACATTCGGCATTGTTCCGGATAAGCCGGAAACTGGATATGGCTACATTAAAATGGGTGACCCGTTACCTCCGGCAGGCGGGGATGCAACGGCCGTATGCATTGCGGCCTTCGTGGAAAAGCCGGACCTGGCAACGGCCCGGCGATATGTGGCCTCAAAAGATTATTGCTGGAACAGCGGCATGTTCATGTTTAAGGCGTCACAGGTATTAAAGGAGTTGGAAAGGTTTGTTCCCGATATTGTCGCTGCCTGTCGGGAAGCCATTGATCGAGGAAAGTCCGACCTGGATTTTTTCCGGCTTGATAAAGCGGCTTTTGCTGTGTGCCCCAGCGATTCCATCGACTATGCCGTGATGGAAAAAACAGATAGCGGTGCCATGCTGCCCATGGCAGCAGGATGGAACGATCTGGGATCGTGGGAGGCCCTTTGGCAGGTTGGAGAGAAAGACGATCTGGACAATGTGGTCAAGGGAGATGTGGTGCTGCACGATGTGGGGGATTCCTATCTGCACGCCGAGCACCGCCTGATCGCAGCGGTGGGATTGAAAGATCACATCGTCGTGGAGACGTCGGATGCGGTGATGATTTCCCCCCGGGACCGGGTCCAGGATGTCAAAGGGCTGGTAGATCAACTCAAGTCCCAGAATCGGGAAGAGACACGCACGCATAAGCGGGTTTACCGGCCTTGGGGCACGGTGGATCAATTGGTGGCAGGGAACCGTTTCCAGGTGAACCGGATCACGGTCAAGCCAGGCGGTGTATTGTCTCTTCAAAAACATTTCAACCGGTCTGAGCACTGGATCGTTGTTCGCGGGTCTGCACAGGTCACCAAGGCCGACGAACGGCTGTTGCTCAAAGAGGACAGTTCGACCTACATTTCCGCCGGTATTGCGCATCGACTTGAAAATCCGGGGAAAATCCCGCTGGAACTGATCGAGGTGCAGACAGGCGGATATATCGGAGAGGATGATATCACCCGGCTTGAGGATATCTACGGCCGACACCGGCAGGAGGAGTAGAAGTGGTCAGGAGACTCCCCCCTAACTAGTGCCCATCCATAAATGGTTATTTTGCCCGACCTCTGCGTTGCGCTAAAAATTTTATCCTTGTAATATCAACTATATGCACCCCAATGGCACTTCTTTCAGGGCGCCTCCGGTAAAATTTTTCGCATGCCTTGATCTCGACCAAAATCCCTCATTTCTGGACGGACACAAACTAGGCTTTTAAAAAAATACGTTTGCTTGGCCATACGACGTTAACATTCGACTCAAAATGCTCATTTATCAACCATAAACTGCGCTCTTTCGCCGGTTTTGATTAGTCTTGCCTGCGCTCATGACATTTTTCAACAGCCTGCTAAACCCAAACCCTTTACACCCTGGACAGTTATTTTCGGGCCTTGATAGGATCCATGAAAGGTGCCTTCCTTTAGCAATTCTTTTCAAATT
This sequence comes from Desulfosarcina sp., assembly GCF_033791525.1. Taxonomy (GTDB): domain Bacteria; phylum Desulfobacterota; class Desulfobacteria; order Desulfobacterales; family Desulfosarcinaceae; genus Desulfosarcina. Next base: position 8,152 of record NZ_JASJGN010000248.1, on the reverse strand, counting down.
TACCCGCTGCAGGTCGTTCTGATGACAACAACGCCGACCTATGAAGAATTGGAAGCCAAGGCAAGGGCCCTGGAACTTGAATTAGCGGAATCCAAAAAACAAGACAATACGATAATCCGCCTGCTGTCAGAGGATTTTAAGCAGCTTGCAGACCGATCCCAGGATGCCATCTATCAATTCGATATCGAATCGCAGACCTTTCCATTTTTCAACCAGCAATTTCTATCCCTGTATGCAATGGAAGAAAATGGTGTGAAGATCCTGTCTCCGAAAAGTGTCCTCGTGCATATTCATCCCAATGATCGTGAAAAAGTCAAGGCTGCCAGAACGTTATCCTTACAACCCCAAAATAAAATCGGAGAAGCGGAATATCGATTTCTGAACGCCGACGGTTCCCAGCGTGTGATGCATGACCGCTGGACCGTCGTGCGTGATCATGGCGGCCAACCCATCGCCATTGAAGGGTTTATCCGGGACAACACCTGGCGCAAACAAGCCGAAAAAGAATTTGAACGGAGCATACGCAACTCCCTGATCGGCTGCTACATTGTACAAGATGCCACATTCAAGTATGTCAACCCGGAATTCATGCGCATCACGGGATACAGTGAAGAGGAACTGATTGGAACAGATCCACTTAATATCGTTCAACAAGAGTATAGACGCCAGGTCAATGAGAATTTCATCAAGATGGTGAAAGCGGAGCGAATTTTTCCGTACGAATTTTGTATCAGCGACAAATTCGGCAATACCAAATGGATTTTGGAAACCGCAACATCCATTCAATATGAAGGCAGACGTGCTGCGTTGGGCTATTTTATGGATATCTCCAAGGGCAAGCAGGTTGAAAAAGAGCGCCTTGCCAAAGAGAAATTATTGACTGCCCTGGAGTTGGCTGGTGCCGTGGGGCATGAACTCAACAATCCGCTGCAGGTTGTACTAACGTGTACCGAAAAATTGGCGCTCGTCTCAGATGACAACGAACGCAGTTTCCGATTGCACAGTTTGTTAAAAAAAAATATCGAGAAAATGAGAAAAATAATCCATAAATTTCAGAATATTACCCAATATGCCACCAAAGACTACGTGGATGGTAAAAAAATCATCGATATCGATGCGGCATCCTCGAAGACATCGCGCAAGTGATGGGAGACTTTTAGAAACGGCAAAGACCGGCCGACCGATGCTGTAAAGTGGGCGAGAGGTCGGGTGGTATTGGTTTATCGACTGTGAACCAACAGGGTCACCGGCCCGTCATTGACGATGTCGACCTGCATCATTGCACCGAATCGGCCGGTGTGGGTGTCGACGCCCAGCTTTTCCACACTTTCCACGAAATGCTGGTAGAGCCGTTGGGCCAGAACCGGTTCGGCGGCATTGATGAAGGAAGGCCGCCTGCCTTTGCGGCAGTCCGCCAGCAGGGTGAACTGGGAGACCACGAGTATCTGCCCCCCCATATCCATCAATGAGCGGTTCATTTTGCCTTGTTGGTCTTCAAAGATGCGCAGGTTGGCCACTTTGGCGGCCAGGTATTCGACATCGGTCTTTCCATCGCCATCGGCCACCCCCAGGAGTACATTGAGGCCGGGGCCGATGGCGTCCACCACCGATCCGTCGATGGTCACGCTGCTGCTTAGGACTCGCTGAACCACGGCGATCACAGGGATCCCTTTCTATCGGCCGGACTTTTTTCGAAATGCGTCGGCAAAAGGGTTGTTGAAAGGCGATGGCGATGCCGGTTTGGGCGCGGTTTTGGGCTTGGGCCGGTTGCCGGCCGGCCGTTTTTTCCGGGGATGATCGGCCCGGGGCTTCGGTTCCGGTCTTTTTCCCGGCTCACTTTTCATGGACAGCGAGATGCGTTTGCGGGGCAGGTCCACATCCATTACGGTGACGGTGACTTTTTGCTGAACGCTGACCACATCTGACGGGGTTTTCACGAATCGGTCACACAACTCGCTGATATGGACCAACCCGTCCTGGTGAACACCGATGTCCACGAATGCGCCGAAATTCGTGACGTTGGTGACGATCCCGGGAAGCTTCATGCCCGGTTCAAGGTCATGGATGGCAGAGACGTTTGCGTCGAAAGAGAAATACTCGAAGGGCTCCCGGGGATCCCTGCCGGGCTTGGCCAACTCGTCCAGGATGTCGGTAAGGGTCGGCAGACCGATGGTATCGGTGACATAGCGGTGCAGGTCGATTTTTTTGCGCAGGCCGGCATCGCTCATCAGATCGGCCACGCTGCAGCGCAGGTCCCCGGCCATGGCCTGGACCACCGGGTAGCTTTCCGGGTGGACCGCACCGGCATCCAGTGGGTTGTTGCCGCTTTTGATCCGTAAAAAGCCGGCGCACTGTTCGAAGGCTTTGGGCCCCAGCCGTTTGACCTTTTTCAGGTCTTCGCGGCCGGTAAAGGCACCGTGTTCGTCCCGGTGGCTGACAATGTTTTTGGCCAGTTGTGGTCCCAAGCCGGATACATAGGTTAACAACTGGACGCTGGCCTGGTTCACTTCGACCCCCACGCCATTAACACAGCTGGTCACCACGTCGTCCAGGGACCCTTTCAGGGCGAAGGGGTCCACGTCGTGCTGGTACTGACCCACGCCGATTGATTTGGGGTCGATTTTGACCAATTCTGACAAGGGGTCTATCAGCCGGCGGCCGATGGAGACGGCGCCGCGCACGGTAAGGTCGTGGTCGGGAAATTCCTGGCGGGCGATTTCCGATGCCGAGTACACCGATGCACCGCTTTCGTTGACCATAATCACCGACAGGGATTGCGCATCGATGGTTCCTTCTACGAAGGCCTGGGTCTCCCGGCCGGCGGTGCCGTTGCCCACAGCCACCGCTTCGATATCATATTGACGGCATAGCGCGGAGAGGGTCTGTGCGGCGACCGCTGCCTGTCGCTCCGAGGTGTGGGGGTAAACCGTGTCGTTGTGCAGCAGCTTTCCCTGACGGTCCAGGCACACGACCTTGCAACCGGTGCGAAAACCCGGGTCGATGCCCATCACCCGTTTGGCCCCCAAGGGGGAGGCCAGCAACAGTTGGCGAAGGTTGTCGGCAAAGACGCGGATGGCCTCTGTATCGGCCCTTTCTTTGATGGCCACCCGTACCTCGGTTTCCATGGAGCGGGACAGCAGGCGCTTATAGGCATCATGGGCCGCGGTTCGCACCTGCTCGGCATCCGGGCCGTCACCCGTTACGAAAAGATCCTCCAATATGGCGATGGCCAGTTCCGGAGGCGGGGCAATGGACAGTCCCAGTATGTCCTCCTTCTCTCCACGGCGAATGGCCAAGATCCGATGGGATGGCACGGTGGCCACAGGTTCCTCCCACTGGAAATAGTCTTTGTACTTGGCCCCTTCGCCCTCTTTGCCGGCCACTACCTGACTGCGGATCACCGCTTTTTCAAAAAACAGGTGGCGAACCCGAGACCGGGCCTGCTGGTCTTCGTTAATCGTTTCGGCAATGATGTCCCGTGCGCCGGACAGGGCCGCTTCAACGGAATCTACGGTTTTTTCAGGGTCCACGTAGCCGTCGGCCAGCGCGATCGGGTCCGCACCCGCTTGGGCGAGAATGGCCAGGGCCAACGGTTCCAACCCCCTTTCGCGGGCAATGGTGGCCTTGGTTCGTCGCTTGGGCCGGTAGGGCAGGTAGATGTCCTCTAAATGGGTCATCGTATTAGCGGCCTGCACCTGGGCTTTGAGATCCTCGGTCAGATGGCCGTGCTGCTCCAGAGAATTCAGGATGGCTTCCCGCCGGCTGTCCAGCTCCTGCAACTGGGTTAGCCGGTCCCGGATGGTAGACACCGCCACTTCGTCCAGACTGCCGGTGGCCTCTTTGCGGTAGCGGGCAATGAAAGGCACGGTGGCTCCGTCTTCCAGTAGTTGGGCAACGGATTTGATCTGCGCCTCATTCAGGCGCATTTCTGTGCTGATCGCGTCGATATGGGAAAGGTTCGTTGGGTTCATTGAGTTTGTTGAGTTTATTGGGTTTGTTGGGTTCAAATCAGCCGATGGCTTAAGGCCGATCGCTCATGGAAGAAAGACTTGTCCGGCCTCCGTCATCTGACCTCAGTTTTCCGGATGTTCAACAGGCGCCATGCGGTGCCGGCAGTCGCGGTTGGGGCAGACGTGCAAGGTGCCGTCCCGCTTGGTCGTTTTTTCCACCATGTAGGCATTGCCACATGCGGGGCAGGGGATTGCCACCGGTTTATCCCAGCTGGCAAAACTGCATTTAGGATACTGGTTGCACCCGTAAAAGATTTTACCCCGTTTGGAGGATTTTTCCACGATCTCGCCGTCACAGCCCTTTTCGGGGCAGGCGACACCGGTGGGCTTGGCATTGGGTCCACCGTTGAGGGACTGGGTATGTTTGCATTCCGGGTAACCGGTGCATGCGAGAAAATCCCCATATCTCCCCCGTTTGACCACCATGGGCTTGCCGCACAGGTCGCAGACTTTATCGGTCGCTTCGCTTTGTTGAACCGGTGCCACCGGGGCAATGATGCCTTTTTCATCCCGCTCGTAATCGCTGGAGTAGGTGCACTCCGGATAGCCGGAACAGGCCAGAAAATGACCGTTTTTACCCATCTTGATGCGCAGGGCGTTTTTTTGGCACAAGGGGCAGGTCAGGTCCGTGGGCATGCCCACGCCCTTGACGCTGAGCATACTTTCTCCGGCTTCTGCCAGCTTCCGGCTGAAGGGGCCGTAAAACTGATTGAGGATGGTCAGTGCCTCCACCTCAGACTGTTCAACCCGGTCCAGGTTAGTCTCCAGGCGGGCGGTGAACTCTACATCGAGAATTTCCGGGAAGCTGGCAATCAGCAGATCGTTGACGATAAGTCCCAATTCCGTGGGCTTGAAATATCTGTTGATCAGTTCCACGTAGCCCTTGCCCCGAATGGTGGAGAGAATGGCCGCATACGTGCTCGGCCGGCCGATGCCGTTTTCCTCCAGCTCTTTGACCAGGGATGCTTCTGAAAATCGTGGCGGGGGCTGGGTAAAATGCTGTTTGGGGTCGATTCCCAGCAGTTCCAGAAGGGACTTTTCCGCCAGTTCCGGCAGCGGCTGGCTTTTCTTGTTGCTTTCCGCTTCGTCGTCGGCGCTTTGATACACGGCGAAGAAGCCGCGAAATTTTACCGAGGAGCCGCTGGCAGTAAACGTATAATCACCGGCAGCGATGGAGATGGTCTTCTGATCGATGAGCGCCTGGGCCATCTGGGACGCGACGAAACGCTGCCAGATCATGGTGTACAAGGCCAGCTGATCTTTGGACAGATAGCGTTTGACCAGATCCGGCGTGTGATGCACTGAGGTCGGGCGAATGGCCTCATGGGCGTCCTGCGCTTTGTTCTTGTTTTTGAAGAAGCGTGGCCGGTCGATGGCGTACTCCTTGCCGAACCGCTGGTTGATCAACGCCAACGCTTCCTGTGCCGCCTCGTCGGCGATGCGGGTGGAGTCGGTACGCATGTAGGTGATCAACCCCACAGGCTCACCGGGCCCCAGGTCGATGCCTTCATAGAGCTGCTGAGCGACCATCATGGTTTTTTTGGCGGAAAAGCGAAGTTTCTGAATCGACTCCTGCTGGAGCTTGCTGGTGATAAAGGGCGGCAGGGGATTGCGCCGTGTGGTCCGTTTGACGACTTTGTCAACTGCGAATTGAGCAGTTTCCAGGTCCTTTAAGATGGCCGTGGCTGTGGCTTCATCCGGAATTTCGATTTTTTGCCCATTTTTACGCACCAGCTTGGCCGCAAATGCCGGCGGTACCATGCCCTTTAAGTTGGCGGTAATGGACCAGTACTCTACGGGTGTAAACGCCTGAATGGCGCGTTCCCGGTCGCAGATAATGCGCACAGCTACGGACTGCACCCGGCCGGCACTGAGGCCGCCTTTAACCTTTCGCCACAAAAGGGGCGAGATCTGGTAACCCACCAATCGGTCCAGGATGCGGCGGGTCTGTTGGGCTTCATATTTGTCCCGGTCCATATCCTGGGCCTTGGTCATGGCCTCGAGAATCGCCTTTTTGGTCAGTTCGTGAAACAGCACCCGGTGAAAATTACGGCCCTTTTTTTTGAGCACTTCGGAGGTGTGCCAGGCGATGGCCTCCCCCTCGCGGTCCGGGTCAGGGGCGAGATAGATGTCTGTCGCATCGCCGGCGGCCGACCTCAGCTGGCTCAGCACCTTTGACTTTCCGGGAATCGTCTTGTATTGCGGCGTGAAGTCGTTTTCGATGTCGATGCCCAGGTCTTTGCTGGGCAGGTCCTTGATGTGTCCCACCGTTGCGGCCACGTTGTAGTCGCTGCCGAGATATTTTTTAATGGTTCTGACTTTTGTGGGTGATTCTACGACCACCAGGGGTTTACTCACTTGATACCTCTTGGTTAACGTTGTTTTGGATCGATGCCGGGCATCAGGCAAAACCGTTTGCCCGGTGATTGGACTACCAGCCCTTTGAGTTCCAGCTGAAGCAGCAGCCCGGACAGCCGGCCTGATGAAAGCGCCAGACGCCTGGAAAGGTCATCGATGTGAACGGAGTCGGCTTCAAGACTATCGATAACCATGGCTTCGTCTTCCGTCAATGCCGGTGTTGACGGTTTCGGTGGCTTTGATGCTACCTGCTCATGGGTTTGAATATGCAAAAATTCATCAAGAACATCCCCGGCATGCACCACCAGTTTGGCACCTGCTTGAATCAGGGTGTGGGTACCGACGCTTTTAAACGAGTGAATGTTTCCGGGGACGGCAAACACCTCCCGATTCTGCTCAGCGGCTAATCGGGCGGTGATCAGGGAGCCGCTTCGGCCGGTGGCCTCCACTACCACCGAACCGTGGCACATGCCGCTGATGATACGGTTGCGGGCAGGAAAATGGTGCGCGTCGGGGCCGGTGTCGAGGGAAAATTCGGTCATCACGGCGCCATTTTCAGCGATCTGGTGGAACAAACGTGTATTTTCCCTGGGATAAATCTGATCCAGACCGGTACCTAAAACGGAGACCGTACACCCGCCAGCGGCGATGGCACCTGAATGGGCTGCGGTATCCACCCCCCTGGCCATGCCGCTGACGATATTTACCTGCTGCCTGACCAGATCCATACAAAGCTGCCGTGTGGTGGAGATGCCATAATCGGTGGCATTGCGGGATCCCACAACGGCGATGTTCAGCCCGGTGGTCGGTAGCGTCCCGTAAACATATAAAAATGGCGGTGGATCCGGAATCTGGCGCAGGAGCGGGGGAAAACAGGGGTCTGTCTGGGTGACGATGGTGTATCCTTTTTTCCGGACCGCTTCCAGTTCGCGGTCAACCGCATCCGGAACCCGGTGACGTCGTATAGTTGCGACCAAACGAGCGGTGACCCCTTGGACCGACTGCAATGCAGGACCGTCTGCGCAAAGCACGGCTTCGGGCGATCCGAACTGCTCCACCAGACGTCTAAACAACAGATTGCCGACCCCTGGCACGCTTTTCAGGGCGAACCAGGGTCGTAATGAAGCCATCTATTTTCTCCGGGTCTGCCATGCTAAAAGGATGGGGCTGGCCACAAAGATTGACGAATAGGTGCCGACCAGGACTCCGATCATAAGGGCAAAGGAGAAATCGTGGATGATTCCGCCGCCGAGGATGAACAGGGACAGCACTACGATCATCGTCGTTCCTGAAGTAAGGATGGTGCGGCTCAGTGTTTCATTGATGCTCTTGTTTAAAATGGTGCTCAGGGGCTCTTTGTGATACTTGCGCAGGTTTTCCCGGATTCTGTCAAATACGATGATGGTGTCGTTGAGTGAATAGCCGATGATGGTGAGCAGCGCGGCTACGATGGGCAGGGTGAATTCTTTGTCGAAAATGGAGAACATGCCCACGGTAATGGTTACGTCATGGATCAGGGCCACAATGGCCCCCATGGCATATTTAAGTTTGAGAAACCAGAACAGGATCAACGTGACAATCAGGGCGGCGGCGATGAGAAATGGTGTGCTGACGTGAAAAATGGAAAGAAAATAGACCGCAGCCATGAGCGCACCGGCCATTACACCGCTGAGGATCCATTTTAATTCAAACCGGCCGGAGATATAGATCGTAATAAAAAGCAGGGAAAAGAACATGGCAAACAGGGCTTTCTCCCGCAGGTCCTTGCCGACCTGGGGGCCGAC
>NZ_JASJGN010000247.1:0-2596 GCF_033791525.1 Desulfosarcina sp. | reverse complement strand
GCCCGTTCCTGGGCCTGGCGGATCAAGTCCACCAGGCTGGTCATTTTCGGCTGGGGACGGCTGCCAGAGAGCGCGTCGAAGGATTCCGGTGACAGGCAGGACTGCATGTGCGCCACTACGTCGAAGCGCTCCCACCAGCAGTCGAACACCTTGAAACAGGGTGTTCTGCCTTCACCGCAGACCTTGCAGTAGCCAAAGGCCACATCGCCGCCCAGCCGGGGGCATCGCCGTTCAAGACCTTCCGGTTCCATCAGGTACTCTTGAGGTCTTGGGGTTTGGGGTAATTGCTGAGAATTTCCGTCGATTTCTCGATCTCGGCATCGTCCAGGCTGTAGTCGAACAGTTCGCCGGATAAGTATTTGTCGTAGGCACCCAGATCCAGCAGGCCGTGTCCGCTGAAGTTGACCACGATGGTTTTCTCTTTGCCCTCTTCTTTGGCGATCCTCGCTTCTTCTACCACCTGAGCCAGGGCATTGGAGGTTTCCGGCGCAGGGATGAACCCTTCGGTCCGCGCCCACAGAATACCGGCCTCGTAAGCGGCCATCTGACCTACCGATTTGGGCGTGAGCAACCCCTCGTTGATCAGCTGGCTGATAGTGGGGGCCATGCCGTGGTAGCGAAGGCCGCCGGCGTGGATCGGCGCCGGCACGAAGTTGTGCCCCAGGCTGTGCATGGGCAGCAGCGGCGTGTAGCCGGCGGTGTCGCCGTGGTCGTATGCGAAAGGCGCCCGGGTCATCGTCGGACATGCCTTGGGTTCCACCGGGTAGATCTCAATCTGCTTGCCGTTCATTTTGTCGAGAACAAAGGGGAAGGCCAGGCCGGCAAAATTGCTGCCGCCGCCGGCGCAGCCGATGATAATATCCGGATAGTCGCCGGCCATTTCGAATTGTTTTTTGGCCTCCAGGCCGATGATGGTCTGGTGGAGCATCACATGGTTGAGCACGCTGCCAAGCGAGTAGCGGGTTTTGCCCGACGTGTCGCTCACCGCCGCTTCAACGGCTTCTGAAATGGCGATACCCAGGCTTCCCGGGGTGTTGGGGTCCCTTTCCAGGGCATCCCGGCCGGCCTTGGTCTCATTGCTTGGGGAAGCGATGCACTTACCGCCCCAGGTTTCCATCATGGCTTTGCGGTAAGGCTTCTGGTCGAAGCTGATACGCACCATGTAGACCTTGCAGGTCAGCCCGTACTGCGCACAGGCGAAGGAGAGCGCGCTGCCCCATTGGCCGGCGCCGGTTTCGGTGGTGATTTTCTCGATGCCGAAAACCTTGTTGTAGTATGCCTGCGGCACGGCCGTGTTGGGCTTATGGCTGCCCGGTGGGCTCAGGGCCTCGTTTTTGTAGTATATTTTCGCCGGTGTACCCAACGCTTTCTCCAGAGCGGTTGCCCGGGTCAAGGGTGCCGGACGCCAGATGGAAAGCACATCCAGAACCGGCTCGGGAATGTCGATCCAGCGATCCGAACTCACCTCCTGCTCAATGAGATTCATGGGGAACACCGGTGCCAGCATATCGGGGCTTATCGGTTGGCCGTCGGGTCCCAGGGGAGGGTTCATCTTGATATCCGCCAGGATATTGTACCATTGTCTGGGAATCTCATCTTTGGACAGGATGAAGCTCTTGGGTTTCATACACGTTCCTCCTTAGATAGTAATAAAAACCCGCCGCCCTTCACGGCAAAAGCGGTTTGGCACAACCGGAAAAGGTGCCGACACCATCACGACCAATGTTCTTACGCTGCAAATCGTGTTTCTGTCAATAGAAATACCAGGGCTATTCCATTTCAAGGGTTTACCGCCAGATGAGAAATTGATATTAACCCTTATTTTCCGGCACGGAACGGTTCAATAAAACCACGATAAAGGGATGGAAAACGCAATGAATCGAAGGGGTTTTATAGTAAACCTGCTGTCAGGCATCCTGGGGTTGGGCGCACTCGCTCTGATAAACGGCTGCATGGCACCACTGATCAGCGCCTCGGCAAGGGATAAACGCGCCGGCGACCCATGGCAGTGCATGAATTGCGGACATCTCACCCGCACCACGCAAGATCTCGCCGGGACGCGCTGCCCCCGCTGTACCCTGCGGATGCTGAAAAAAATAAGCGAGGCGCAGATGGCCGAGGCGCTGAAAAAGCTGGGTGCATGATCGTGCCCTGCCGACCTGAAAAAATGGGAGAGACCCGTTCATCGATTGAATGCGGTAACTTGAACCCGCCCTTCTGGCTGAAGCCGGCCGGCGTCCAGACCGCGCTGGCCAGCGCCGGCATGCGTGCCTGGGGAAAAAACCCAATGGTCGACGCTGCCCGGGAGACCATCCTCACCACCGCTGATGGGGTGCGCCTGTCGGGATCCATGAGCCGGCAACCCCGGCCCCATAGCAAGGGCCTGGTTATTTTGCTGCACGGCTGGGAAGGCAGTTCGGACTCCACCTACATCCGTACCACGGGCCGTTTTCTCTTCAGCCGCGGTTTCGATGTATTCCGCCTGAACCTGCGGGACCACGGCCGCAGTCACCACCTGAACACCGGAATTTTCTACGCGGTGCTACTTGACGAAGTGTTCGATGCCGTCCGCCAGATCAGCCAGGCAGAACATGGA
>NZ_JASJGN010000246.1:0-7018 GCF_033791525.1 Desulfosarcina sp. | reverse complement strand
CCATGGCCCTGCAGTTGCACGGCCACAGGTAGAATCGTTCGATGCGCTCGAACAGACAGGCAACTTCTTCCAGCAGCAGGTATTCGGGGCAGGCGTCCTCCGTGGGTCTCTGCTGACCAGCCTTGATCGAGGCCACCGTTTCGCGGTGTTTTGCCGCATAGAAAGCCATCTCCCAGCGGTTCAACCGGTCTTTGATATCTTCCGGAAGATCCTGCCATCCTTCAAACAGGGCCCAGCTTTCAAAGCGCACATGGAAATCCGCCGGGGCGATCCGGCCGTCGTCCAGGCGCCGCACCACCCCGCGCCGCCAGGCACGCTCGAGAAAGTTGTCACACGATGCAGTTCCACGCTTTTGGCGGACTTCGTCGGCCGTCATCGGCCTTCTGTTCAATTTTGTCAGCAGGTCAATTTCCAAAGGCGTGTAGAACCGTGTGATCCACGGTTCGAGAAATGTCGGTATGCCACAGATGTCAAGCAGTTCGGTCATGGTTATTGCGGTTCCATTGTTGCCGGATTCATAAAAAAGCCGATATCTGCGTTACGCTTCATCCCTCGTCACTGCGGCGTACCGTCAGTACGCCTCATTCCTCGGGCTTCGCAAGCCTTGATCTCGGCGTTTTTACGAATCCGTCGGAATTACGACTTTTTACGGGGGCATCGTTGCCGGTGGTAGTAAAAATCGGAGGCCGACTGAAACCAGACACCTCTCAATGGGCTTCACTTTTAGCACAATCCATAATAAGATGTCACTTCAACAGCTACCGACGGATATCCATCATGATCGACATTCTGCGGGCAACAACCCCATCGCACATCCAGACCATTCGAGATCTGTTTCGAGAGTACGAGGCGTTTCTCCAGGTGGACCTTTGCTTTCAACACTTCGAGGAAGAACTGGCCAGCCTGCCCGGTAAGTACGCACCCCCGCAGGGTGCCCTGCTGCTGGCATCCGCGGCCGGACAGGCGGCCGGATGCGTGGCCATGCGGCCATTGGCGCAAGGGGTCTGCGAGATGAAACGGCTCTATGTCCGGCCCTCCCATTTGGGCCGGGGCTTGGGCAAAAAACTGGCCTTGCGGGTGATCGAAAGTGCCAGGACCGCCGGTTATGCGCGTATGCGCCTGGACACCCTGGAAAAATTGCGGCCGGCCCTTTCCCTTTACACCGGCCTTGGTTTTCTAACGTGTACGCCGTATTATGAGAATCCGCTTTCCGGTGCCGTATATATGGAAATGGCACTTTGATGGATGTTGTCCATCAGTGGGTATCCCTATGGGTTGGCCTTTTGGTATCGTCGGCGCCCGGCCTCCCGGGCCGCCTGAACGTCCTGGTGGCAGATGTCGGCTTTTCGGCCGGACCAGAACATGGCCTCCTCCAGATCCTTGCCGTAAACCCCGCACCACATCAGACCGGACATGGCCCCGGTACCCGCCGGATTGATTCTGAGTGCAGTGAGAAATGCACGCATTGCCGCCTTATAGTCCTTGTTGCGGTATAGTGCCCAGCCGTAAAGATCCTGAGCCATGAACGAATCTGGAGCCTCAGCGACCGCCTTTTTAAACGGTGACGCATCTAAAGGGCCGTCGCCCCCATAGGCAGAATAAATATAAAACCCTTCCAGCGCCCGACCCACGGCGTTCATTCCTTCACGGCCGATGGTTTCGGGCCACAGCGCTGCCTGGACCTGCTCTTTCGGCATGGGCCGACCCATGGATTCCAGCCATTTCAGCAATTGGGTGCGAAAACCGATCAGCCCGTCGTCAATGGAGACCGGCAGATCGACAGGCGCGTGGCGGGCATCCGGTGCCTGTCCGTCGAAAAAGTGAAGGCTTGCCGATGGGTCCGAGAAATTGCCGTAGAGCCACAAGCGCACCTGCTGAGACCGGCAGACCTGAAGCAGATCCAGTTTATCGGCCGCATCGCGGCAGTAGCGCTCAAAAGCCGCCTTTTCCGGAAAAATCTTTTTTACCCGCCAGCCGAACCACATTTCCTTTAGGCCGGTGTGCAGGGCCAGGACGTTTCCCACAAGAAAATGAAGGGATAGGCCGGTGCCGTTAAACGGATGTCTGTTCTCGGCACGAAAAGGCAGTACGATGCATTGGTCGGTGGGAGATTGAACCATGGGAGACCTCCGATTTTGTTTCCGTAGGGACCGTCTCAAAATCATATTCCGGCCCAATCTATGTGTTGGGCCTTCGTTTCAAGTCCCCGGCACACTAACAAGGGTGTTGAAATACTATAGCGATGTCTACTTTTTTTTCAAATGGGACGGACGCTGATTGTTGATCTGTTTACCACATCCACCAAACCATTGAAATGGCCGGTCAATGGCCGAATCCGGTACCAGGGGGTGGCTCGGTGCGGCCGGGGGCAAAAGTGTCTTCAAAGGCCAGTTCGCCGCGGATAAAGTACTCTACGCAAGTCACGGGAGTGTCGTGTGTATAGGTGGTGCGAAGGAGATGAAAGGCCGGATGGCCGGCCGGCACCTCCAAAACAGCGGCGGTGTCGGCGTCAAGGGTTTCGGCGGTAATATGCTGCCACACCCGGGATAGCGGCAGGTCCAGGCGGTCCACCAGCAGTTCGTGGATGGAAATCCTCTCCAGGTCTTCGAAAAGGATGCTGCCGCACAGGTCTCCGCGCAGGTGGCGGATCTCATAGCGCACCGGCTTGCCGTCGAAGCAGTGAAGGCGCCGGGCCAGAATGGTCATCCCGCTGTAGGCCATGCGTCGCGCGACCATTGGTGGGGGTTTTTCCAGTGACCGTAATTCGAGAACCCGGGTGGTGTAGGCCACCTCAAGGGTTTCCGCATGGCGCCGGGAGGGCTGAACGACAAAATAGCCCATTGCCGGATCCGGTTTCTTCACGTAGGTGCCTTTGCCCCGGATCCGCTCCACCAACCCTTCGGCTTCCAGTTCCACCAATGCTTTGCGGGCAGTCATCCGGCTCACCCCGAACGTCGCCGCCAGCTGGTTTTCCGAAGGGAGCGTATCGGTAAAGCGCTTGGCACGCATGCCCTGGATCAGCTGTTGCTTGATGAACAGGCACTTGGAGGTGGACGGCGGACGTGATGTCGATCGAGGTGTCATTGTTGTATAGTGAACTTGTTTGGCTTCTCAAAAATTGGTATGTATCAGCTCAACACCAACGGTTCTATTTTAACTTTTTATCCCATCATTCATGGATATTGTCCACATTTTTTCTTGACAGGCAGGTCTCTTCATTTTATGGCTCAATATATAAATGTATATACAAGTTGTCTGACTCCTAAAGAAGAGGATATGCCATGTTTACCCATGCTGATCCCTCCGAGGCCATGAAAATTCATCTGGACGGCCCATTGCCGCAGATGCCTGATTTCCGACCCGGTATTCGCCGTGCGCCGGACCGCGGATTCCGGCTCAGCCGCAGCCAGACCGCGGTGGCCCTGAAAAACGCCCTTCGCTACATACCCGTCAAGCATCACACCGCCCTGATTCCCGAGTTCCTGGCGGAGCTGAAAACCCGTGGGCGCATCTATGGCTACCGCTTTCGTCCCCAACGCGAGATCCGGGCCCTGCCCATCGAGCAGTATCGGGGCAACTGCCTGGCCGGTCGCGCCTTCCAGTTGATGATGGACAACAACCTGGATGTCGACGTGGCCCTTTACCCATACGAGCTGGTCACCTACGGTGAGACCGGCAGCGTCTGCCAGAACTGGATGCAGTTCCGGCTGATTAAAAAATATCTCGAGGCACTCACCGACGACCAGACCCTGGTGGTCCAGTCCGGCCACCCCTTGGGGCTGTTCCGCTCCAGCCCGAACAACCCCCGGGCCATCATCACCAACGGCCTGATGGTGGGGCTTTATGACAATCCGGACGACTGGGAGATCGCCGCCCAGATGGGTGTTTCCGCCTACGGACAGATGACCGCCGGCGGCTGGATGTATATCGGCCCCCAGGGCATCGTCCACGGCACTTACAATACCCTGCTGGGGGCCGGCCGCAAAATGTGCGGTGTCCCGGCTGACGGCGATCTATCAGGTCTGCTTTTCGTTTCCTCGGGACTGGGGGGCATGAGCGGCGCCCAGCCTAAGGCCGCCGAGATAGCCCGGGCCGTGTCCGTGATTGCCGAGGTGGACGGATCACGCATAGAGACCCGCCACCGACAGGGGTGGGTGAACATGGTTTCTGCCGATCTGGCCGAGATTTTCAAAGCGGCCCTTGCGGCCAAAGAAGAAAAACGGGTTCTCTCAATCGCCTACCATGGCAACGTGGTGGACCTGCTGCAATACATGGTTGACCATGATATTCCCTTAGACCTGCTTTCGGATCAGACCTCCTGCCATGTGGTCTACGACGGCGGCTATTGTCCCCAGGGTATCAGTTTCGATGAGCGCACCCGTCTGCTGGCCGAGGATCGTCAATCGTTTCGCCGGCTGGTAGATGCCAGCCTCAACACACACATGGCTCTCATCCGGAAGCTTTCCCAGCGGGGCACCTATTTTTTCGACTACGGCAACGCCTTTTTGAAAGCCGTCTTCGACGCCGGAGTCACGGATGTCGCCCGCAACGGCAAGGATGTGAAAGATGGTTTCGTATTCCCCTCCTATTTCGAGGACATCATGGGTCCCATCTTCGACTACGGCTACGGGCCTTTCCGCTGGGTCTGCCTCAGCGGTGACCCGCAGGACCTGGAGAAAACCGACCGGGCGGCCATGGCCTGCATCGATCCTGACCGTCGTCCCGAAGATCGCGACAATTATGTGTGGATTCGTGATGCCGGCAAGAACCACCTCGTGGTAGGTAGCCAGGCCAGAATTCTCTACCAGGATGCGCAGGGACGCCTGCACATTGCCCTGGCCTTCAATGCCATGGTGAGAAACAAGGAAGTGGGGCCCATCATGCTGGGTCGTGACCACCACGACCCCGGGGGCACCGATTCGCCGTTCCGGGAGACCGCCAACATCACCGACGGCAGCAACGTGACCGCAGACATGGCCACCCATTGCTTTGCGGGAAACGCCGCCCGGGGGATGTCCCTGGTGGCGCTGCACAACGGCGGAGGCACCGGCATCGGCAAGGCCATCAACGGCGGTTTCGGCCTGGTTTTAGACGGCAGCCGGCGGGTGGACGGTATTATCCGCTCGGCCATGAACTGGGACGTCATGGGCGGGGTGGCCCGGCGCAACTGGGCCAGAAATCCCAATGCCATCAGCGTGGCCGCTGCCTACAACCGGGACAATGACAACGGCGATCAGATAACACTCCCTTTCCTTGCCGACGACAATGCGGTGGATGCGGCGGTGGATGGGTTGTTTGCCAAAAAACATGGAGAAAATCAATGACCATGAAGCCCTTGCTCCTGGATAAGGAGAAAATAACGATAGACGACCTGGTGACGGTGGCACGATCAGCCCGCGAGGTCGGTGTGTCCGCTGCCGGAGAAGGCCGGGTGGCCAGAACCAGCGCCCTGATCGAGCGCTGGGTGAAGGAAAAACGCGTAATCTATGGCATCACCACCGGGTTTGGAGCCCTTTGCAACGTCATCATTTCCGAAAAAGACACACGCCGGCTGCAGGAGAATATTCTGATGAGTCATGCCGCCGGCGTAGGTAACCCGCTCCCCGAGGAGGTGGTCCGGGCCATCATGGCGCTTCGGGTTCACGACCTGTGCTTGGGCTATTCCGGCTGCCGCATGGAGACCATTCGATATTTGCTCGCTTTTCTCAATCATGGGGTGACACCGGTGGTGCCGGAGAAGGGTTCGGTGGGGGCCAGCGGAGATCTGGCGCCCACGGCCCACCTGGGCCTGGTGCTCATCGGCAAAGGTGAGGCGTTTTATCGGGGAAACCGCATACCCGGCGCGGCGGCACTGGATCAGATCGGGCTGGCCCCGTTGACTCTTGCTGCAGGAGAGGGGCTGGCCCTGATCAACGGCACCCAGGTGATGACCGCCATCGGCGCCCTGGTGGTGAACGACGCGGTGCGCCTGTCCAAAATGGCGGACATCGCCTGCGCCATGACCCTGGAGGTGCTCATGGGCTCAAACAGCGAGTTTGACCCGCGCATCCACCAAATTCGACCCCATCCGGGCCAAATAGTTACCGCGGAAAACATGCTGCGACTGACCGAAGCCAGCGAGATCATCACTTCTCACGATGGTTGCGCCCGGGTTCAAGACGCCTACACGCTACGCTGTGCGCCCCAGATCCATGGGGCCAGCAAGGATGCGGTGGCCCATGCCCGTCGGGTCATCGACATTGAAATCAATTCGACCACCACCAACCCGCTGATTTTCCCGGATACCGAGGAGGTGCGGCTGGGCGGCAATTTCCACGGCCAACCTGTGGCCATGGCCGCTGACTATCTCTCCATGGGGCTGGCGGAGCTGGGCAGCGTTTCCGAGCGGCGCATCGAGCGGCTGGTCAACCCTCAGCTCAGCGAGTTGCCCGCCTTTCTGATCAAACAGGGAGGCATCAACTCCGGATTCATGATCGGTCAGTATGCCGCCGCCGCCCTGGTGTCGGAGAACAAGGTGCTGGCCCACCCGGCCTGCGTGGACTCCATACCCACCTCCGCCAATAAGGAAGATCATGTGAGCATGGGCACCATCGCCATTCGCCAGAGCCGAGAAATTCTCAGCAACGTAGAGAATGTCATCGCCATCGAACTGCTCTGTGCGGCCCAAGCCTATGATCTGGTCACCGAATCGCGCAAGTTGACGGCCGGCAGGGGCACCCGTGAGGCCTACCGGGTGATCCGTCGTCACGTGCCCTACATGGCTCAAGACCGTGAGTTGTACAAGGATATGGAAACCATGCTGAACGTATTGCGATCCGGCGAGATTCTCACAGCGGTGGAGGCGGCGGTTGGACGAATCAAGGTCGTGGGATGAACACACTGTTTTATATCAAACTTTATCTGCTCACCATCCCCGTCTTTTTTCTTATCGACATCATCTGGCTGGGATACCTGGGTCGCGGTTTCTACAAGAAACAAATCGGTTTTATTCTCAGCGACCAGGTCAACTGGACTGCGG
>NZ_JASJGN010000245.1:0-3580 GCF_033791525.1 Desulfosarcina sp. | reverse complement strand
ATGCCTTCGGAAAAATGACTTTTTACGAGTGCATCAGTAGATAACGAGCCAGTTGACCGTTTGTGGATACGGTTTAAAGGTGAAGACCATGAATGACAACCGACCTGACGTCATGCGTCGACGACGGAAATCGATCGCAAGGGTCTGGATGTGGATCGATGAACATTTCATCGAACTGGCCCGTCAATTTAAACTGTCTTACCTGCCGCCGCTCATGGTATACATGGCCGCCGGAATTTCCGGTTTGACCGGTATCGTCGGGACCTTTTTCATTAAAGACAACCTGGGGCTTTCGGCAGAGTTTCTGGCCATGCTCGGGTTCTGGGCCGGTTTGCCCTGGGCGCTGAAGATGCCCTTGGGGCACCTGGTAGACCTGTTCTGGCGCTGGAAATTTGTCTTGGTCTTTCTCGGGGCAGCATTGATCAGTGCCAGTCTTGCCATCATGCTTGGGTTGGTCGGCTATAACGCATTCATGGTTCAAATCATGCGTGTGGAATCCTGGTTTGTTCTATCGGCCTTACTGGCTCCCGCAGGATACGTCATTCAGGATGTGGTGGCCGATGCCATGACCGTCGAAGCTGTACCGACGGTCATGGCCAACGGCACCCCCTACGATGAAAATACCGTCAAGCTGATGCACACTACCATGCAGACCCTTGGCCGGGTGGCGATCGTCGGCGGGGGGATCGCCGTTGCCATTGTTAATATCTTCATGTTCAAGGGTGTGGAAGCGATGCCGGAAGAACTGAAGCTTAACGTATATACCGGCATTTTCAAAATGGCCATGATCATTCCGGCGATATCGGTGCTGGGGGTGACCATGGCTGAATTGCTCAAACGGTTTCCGTTCAGGAAGTGTAAAAATAGGAGTATAAAATACCCTTCGGTGGAACCGACAGTTGGCCATCCCGGCCAAAAGGTTCGCCCCAACTGGTGGATTCTGGGCGGAAGTCTCGTATTCGTTTTTTTCACATTGGCGATGGGCCTGAGCCGGATGGCCTATAGCCAGGAAATCGTTTTCGCAGGCTCTCTGTGCATCGTCGTTTTTCTAATGCTCAGGTTATTGAAGGAGTTAAACCCGCAGGCCAGGCGAAACCTGGTGCAAACGGCCCTGGTTATTTTTATATTCCGAGCCATTCCCGGTCCGGGGGCCGGGGCCTCCTGGTGGCAGATCGATCAATTGGGATTCGACCAACGGTTTATGTCCATGTTGTCATTGATCAGCGGGGGTCTGGCTCTGATAGGTATGATTGTCTTTCGTCGATTTATGGCGGAAAAATCGATTGCCTATGTGGTGGGTTTCCTGACTGTTGTCGGGACCATACTGAATTTACCCATCATTGGCATGTACTATGGTCTGAACGAGTGGACGGCGAGCCTGACCAACGGGGTGGTCGATGCCCGTTTCATCGCGATGGTCGACACGGCATTGGAATCGCCGCTGGGGCAGGTGGCCATGATTCCCATGCTGGCCTGGATTGCCACCAGCGCACCCGCTAACCTGAAGGCTACATTCTTTGCGATAATGGCTTCCTTTACCAACCTGGCCCTGTCCCTGAGTAATTTGGGCACGAAATACCTGAACCAAATTTTCACAGTAACACGCGAAATTTTGGACCCGCCTACCGGTCGAATCATCTTGCCAGCTGACTATTCCGAGCTTGGTTTCCTGCTGATTTCGGTAGCCGGTCTCGGCCTGCTCCTGCCGACCTTCACGATTCTGTTGACCAACAACCGCCGACCTGATGCGCGTCTGGCAAAAAACACAAGCTAATTTCCCAGCGGCATCTCAACATTCATGGCGTTGAAGATCGCCGGGAGGATCCGGATCGGCCAAGGGGGTCACGGTAGAAACGCATTCCCCGGGGCCACTCAGCCTTTTACCTTATACGATGGCCAACCTGTGTACAAAGCCGGGACAGTTGTTGTTTTGCAACCATTCGTGCCTATATTTTGCGGGAGAACCGTTTCTCGAATCTTGACAAAGGAGGCTGTCATGTCACTTCTTGAACGTCATCAAATAATATTGCGCGTCCGCCTTGGCGGATATATTGCGCTGGCTGTGCTGGTTCTGATGGTTGCCGGATGTACGAAAAATTACGGCCACTTCACCAAAAGTGCCGAGGTCGATCTCGCCTTTCACCAGGGAGACCACCAACCCGACTACCAGTATTTTTATGCGGGCAGAGACGACATGCCCTATGCCATCATCGGTATTGACCGCAGCTACACGGTGCCATCGCGTTATTGGATTCCCTTTGAGCCGCAATCGGAAATGCTTAGGAATATGAGTGGAAACATGTATGGCAAGTATACCTATGATCCCACCGGATACCATATTCTGGACCCTGGCGGGACTATCATCGGCGTCTGGTTTTCCAGTGTCAACCAATACAACGTGAGCGTCGATCAACAAAACCGAACGGTTGAGTTGCTGTTCGGAAATCCGGAAAACAACCGCAGCATGTCGGTCGGATATATTGCCAATTAAACCGGATTGCTTCACCAGACAACTCAGGTGTCACTGTCACCCCGCCCGTGGCAGGGCAGGGAAGGCAGCCTGGATCGATGGCCGACGGATGGCGATTTGATCAACACCGAACCAAAATGGCAAGGGAACAGGTATCCGAATGCAAGCCGTCAACCCCAAACATTCCAACGATGGTGACAATCCCGAATGAAATCGATCTATTTCCTCAGTTTCAACATGATTTCATTTGTCCCCTACGCTTTCGGTTTTTTAAAAAGCTACGCCCGACAGGATCCCCTGATTGCTTCCGCCTACCGCTGGCATCCGCCTATGACTACGCCGCAGCCGGTGGATGCCGTGGTGGCGGGCATCAAAGACCCCGACCTGTTGTGCCTCTCCTGCTATGTCTGGAACCACAACCAGCAGATGGCCATCGCCCGTCGGGTGAAAGCGAATTATCCACACTGCCTGGTGGTCTGCGGCGGGCCGCATGTCCCCGACCGGCCCGGTGACTTTTTTTCGCGATTCCCCCATGCAGACGTCCTGGTACACGGGGAAGGGGAGATTCCCTTTGCCCGTCTGTTGAAGGAACTGCTTGAGCAGCATCCCGATTTCGGGCGCCTGGAGGGAATATCGTTCAACCGCTCCGGCAGCACGGTCTCCACGCCTATGGGGACGCGGCTGGGCAAAGACCTGCCGGTGCCCAGTCCGTACCTTAACGGCAGTCTGGATGCGTTTCTGGGTGAGCAACACGGCAACCGGATCGCGCTGTGGGAGACCAACCGGGGATGCCCGTTTGCCTGCTGTTTCTGCGACTGGGGCGTGCGCACCAAAAACAAGGTCCGTCTGCACGCACTGGACCGGGTCGCCAAAGAAATCAACACCATGGCCGATAAGGGCGTCGCCGACATATACATCACCGACTCTAACTTTGGCCTGTTCAAGAGGGATCTGGAGATCGCCCGGCTGTTGGTCGCTGCACGCCATCGAACCGGATTTCCCAAACGCGTCCGGATCCAGTTCGCCAAGACCTCCAATGAAACGGTGTTTGCCATCAGCCGGCTGTTGTTCGAAAACGACATGCTCTGGGGAACGACCCTGTCGATGCAA
>NZ_JASJGN010000244.1:0-11725 GCF_033791525.1 Desulfosarcina sp. | reverse complement strand
ATCATCAACCCGCTGGACGGCCGCATGATGGCCACTATCATCGCCGCCGAAGCCCTGGCCGGCCGTGACAACTTCTGCATGAACTACCTCAAGGCCTTCCGGGCCGGTATGTTCGAGGGATAGGCTTCAAACGGACGTCATTTTTTCGTGTGCTTTCATCGAGGGTGAGGGGACGACATGACTCCTGTTTCCTTACGGTTGCCAAATTTTTCCATTGCCTATCGGATCGAAGCGCAAACTATTTTTCACCATGAAGCGCAAAATAGCTTGCTAATAGGCAAAAATTTTTGCTTTTGCGACTTTCAGCAAAAACAGATGCTATTTTGAGCACTTCCGAAAAAATTAGTTAACAAATTGTTGTTGATTGAAAAAATCAATTCTGAGATAGCATTTTTGATTGAATGAATGTGAATCAGTTGTTGCGGTATGTTTATTGCGTTCGAATATTTAACTGCAAGGAAGTGGCACTTTTTCTATTTCATCAAAGAGCGGTCAAACCCAAACCCCAACGGAGGAACCCATGAGAGGAAAGAAGCTGATAGTGAGTATTGTAATGGTTTGTTTTGCCCTGACCCTGTTTACCGGAACGGCGGCAGCCGAGAAGGTTCTCAAGGTGGGGATCATCGGTCCGTTTACCGGTCCTTCGGCTAAAAGTGGTGCCGAGTTCAAGGGATCCGTTACCATGGCCTTCGAGAAGGTCAACAACATGGTCGGCGACTACAAGCTCGAACCCGTCTGGATCGACAGCCAGAGCGACCCGGCCAAGGTGGCCAGCGCTTACGCCGAGGCTTGCGAACGTATCGGCATCCAGGCCGGCGTGATCAACTGGCACAGCTCCACGGCCGTGGCCGCCATGGATGTGGCCGCCCAGTACAAGGTTCCCCATATGTTCGGTTTCGGTGCCACCGAGGTAGTCAACGAAAAATGGCGCAGTGATCCCGAAAAATACAGCTACTGGGGAGGCAAAGGTTGGCCGATTCCCGGGAAGCTGATGGCCGGTTATGCCGAGACCATCGACAATGCGGTGAAAAGCGGCAAGTTCAAACCCAAGGCCAAGAATGTTGCCATCGCCTGTGAAGACACCGACTGGGGCCACAGCGCCGGTGACGCCGTTGCCGTCGAGTTCGAGAAAAAAGGCTGGAAGGTGGTGTCAAAAGACTTCTACCCCATTACCCAGACCGACTTTTACCCCCTGCTGGGCAAACTCAAGAAAAAAGACGTGGCCGTTTTGTTCAGCACCAGCACCGCTGCGCCGGTGACCTCTGCCTTCATCAAGCAGACCCGCGAAGTGGGCCTGAAGTCGTTGATCATCATCGACGGTCTGGGCTGGTCCGGCGACTGGTACAAGATGGCCGGCGCCGCCTCCGACGGCGTGCTGGACATGATTCCCCAGTTGACCACCCAGGAGGCCAAAGACTGGGCCGTTGAATATGAGAAACGCTTCGGCATGAAGCCCAGCCCCTCGGCTGGCGGCCTATCCTATGATGGCGCCGGTTTCTTCATCAAGATCCTGCAGCGCGCCAATGAGAAATACGGCAAGCTGGACAAGGAGACCATCCACAAGGTCATGGTGGAAGAGGTCAACACCGGCAAGCTGACTTACTCCAAGGCCGATGGCGCCATCATCATGAACGAATACCGCTACAACATGGATACCATGCCCGACCCGGTCGTCGCCCGCGACGGCTATTTCTTCCCGGTAATCCAGTACAAGGGCGGCAAAGGTTCCATCGTTTATCCCGAAGACTGGGCCGAAGCCGAGTTTGTGGCTCCCTAACCCATCCGTTCGCACCGTAACAGCATCCGCCGGGACCGGACGCTTCCGGTCCAGGCGGCATCCCCAACTCCTCAATCAGGTGAGGCGCAAATGATCGTTCTGGAGACCAAGGAGTTAACCAAGCAGTTCGGCGGGCTGACGGCGGTCAACGCGGTGTCCATGCACATCAACGAAGGGGATATCGTAGGTCTGATCGGCCCCAACGGGGCGGGCAAGACCACCCTGGTCAACGCCATTTCCGGCTTGAACCCACCCACCTCGGGCCAGGTGTTCTTTTTTGGCAAGAACACCACGGGCAAGACCCCGGAAAAGATGTGCCGGCGCCGATTGTCGCGCACCTTTCAGATCCCGATTCCCTTTCCCAAGATGACCGTGCTGGAAAACGTGATGACCGCGGCCATTTTCGGCAACAAGCCGGGTACGGTCAAGAATCCGGCGGCCCACAGCCGTAAGATGCTCGAATTCGTTGATTTTCCCATTGCCGAAGACACCATCAGCGAACAGCTCAACACCGTGCAGCTCAAGCGCCTGGACCTGGCCCGGGCCCTGGCTAGCGGCCCGAAATTGCTTTTTCTGGACGAGCTGGCTTCGGGCCTGAGCGAAGGCGAGCTCAAGGACATGATTACCCTGATTTTTAAGATCCGTGACCAGGGAATCACCATCCTGATGATCGAGCACATCATGCAGCTGATCATGAATCTTTGCAACCGGCTGGTGTGCATCCAGTTCGGCACCAAGATTGCCGAGGGTACCACAGAAGAGGTAGCCAACGACCCTAAGGTGACCAAGGCCTACCTGGGCGATGCCGGGGACGCGTGCGATCCCGAAACCCAGCCCGAGGCATAGTCCTCAACCAACGGAGATGCGATGCTACTGGAAGTGAAGAACCTCAATGCCGGCTACGGCTTTCTGCAGATCCTGCGTGACGTGTCGCTGACCGTGGACACCGGTGAGTACGTCTGCCTGGTGGGTCCCAACGGGGCGGGCAAGAGCACCACGCTCAAGACCATCGCCGGGCTGGTTTCACCCATGAGCGGCGAGATCCTGTTCGACACGGAGAACATCGCCGGTCTGCCGGGCAACCAGGTGGCCCGGCGGGGAATCTCTCTGGTGTCCGAGGCGATGAACCTGTTTGTCAACATGACAGTGCAGGAGAACCTGTTCATGGGGGCATATACCATCAAGGACAAGCGGCTGCAGAAAGACCGCCTGGACTTTGTGTACGACCTGTTCCCACGCCTGGTGGAGCGGCGCAACCAACTGGCCGGCACCATGAGCGGGGGCGAGCGCAAGATGCTGGCTATCGGCCGCGGGCTGATGCCCAATCCCAAGCTGCTTTTGGTGGACGAGCCCTCCTTCGGCCTGGCACCGCTGCTGACCGAAAACGTGTTTCAGAGCCTGGACACCCTGGTCAAACAAGGAGTCACCATCATGCTGGTGGAGCAGAACGTGACCAAGACTCTGGCGGTGACCGACCGGGGCTACGTGCTGGAAAACGGCCGTATCGAACTGTCTGGAAAGAGCAGTGACTTAGCCTGTGACGCTCACGTACGAAAGGTCTTTTTAGGGGTTTAAACGCTCACTTTGGTATTTTAACCATGAAATTCATTTTTTCATTTATGAAAAAAAATAGAAAATGGTCAATAAATCACAATAATCAAAAACCGAATAACAAATAAATCACAATATCCAAATTAAAAATTCCAAACCTTATGATCCTGTGGAAAGGATATTCCAACCAACGATAGTGGAGAAATCAAAATAGCAACCAACTGTTGGTTTTTACTCTTTTTGAGATTTGGATATTGTAATTTGGAATTTATTTGAGATTTGTAGTTTGTTATTTAAGCTTTAGTGCTTGCGATTTGTTGTTTCCGGTTTATCCGGATCGAATGGAAAGGAAATCATGGCTGAACAGCTGGAAAAACGTTTTTGGGAACGGTTCTTGAAGTGGTGCAAGTCCCTGGCCGGTATAGCCGTCATCGCCACCGTGGTGATTGCCCTGCTGGCCACCTTTGACCGCGGCGGTTACGTGCTGGTCAACACCGTCGTCACCGGCGGGATGACGGCCCTGGTGGCCATGGGGCTGGCACTGACCCTGGGGGTGCTCAACATTCCCATGTTCGCCCACGGGGAGTACTTCATGATCGGCACCCTAGTGGCCTACTATGTCTTCACCCCCATCAGCAATTACATCAACACCCATCCCGAGTCGATCCTGGTCTTCTGGGGGCCGCTGATTACCATCGTGGCGGCCATGATCGTGGGTGCCCTGGCAGGCGTGGTCTCCGAGGTGTTGGTCTTCTCCCCGTTGAGAAAACGCAGCCGCGAGAACTGGGTCATGAACTCCTTTCTGCTCACCGTGGGCCTGTCCGTGGTGATGATCAACGCCCATCAGGTATTCTTCGGGGCGGACTTCAAAGGCATCACGCACTACTGGGCAGGCATGCCCATCACGGTCATGGATGTGTTCATATCCCGCGACCGCGCCATCGCCTTTGTGCTGGCGGCGGTGGTGGTGGCCACGTTCTGGTTTTTCATGACTTACACGCGTACCGGCCGGGCCATCCGGGCCGTGTCCCAGGACGAGACCGGGGCACTGATGGTGGGCATCGGTCTCAAGGGCATCCTTTTGCTGACCATGTCGCTATCCTGCGCCCTGGCTGCGATTGCCGGTGCCGGACTGCTCTTCATGTATCCTTCGTACCCGTCGGTGGGGCTGGAACCGCTATACATGGCCTGGTTCGTGGTGATCCTGGCCGGTCTGGGCAATGTGCTCGGAGCGGTGATGGGCGCCTTCATGGTGGCCCTGCTCAAGGTATTGACCATTGAGTACATCGGTTCCGGCTGGGACTTCGTGGTGCCCACGGCACTGATTATTGTGATTCTGATTTTCAAACCCAGCGGCATTTTCGGTTCGGAAGTCCGCGGCGTACTGGATAAATAGCGGAGGATTCATGGACAAGACGATACCGACCGTCAACCCGTTTGACAAGCTTTTGAATCTAATGTGCTTTACCCCGCTGGGTCTGCTCTCCCTGCTGGTTCTATTGGTATTGCCCATGGTTCCGCCGTTCAACCAGGAGTACCTGATCCGCTGGTTGATCAGCGCCGCCTTCATCGCCTCGTTGGCCATCGCCTTCGACTTTACCGCCGGGCTGATCAACATCGTCAACTTCGGTTACTGCGCCATCATGGGTCTGGGGGGGTACACCTCGGCCATTCTGGCCGAGCGCTTTGGTCTGACCCCCTGGCTGGGCATCCTTGCCGGGGGCGTGGTTGCCGGCGTCCTGGGGCTGGCCATCGGCATGATCACCCTGCGCCTGCGAGGCATATTTGCCGCCTGCCTGGCCTGGTTTTTCGGCCTGGCACTGATGGGCCTGGCCACCAAGATGGTCTGGCTGACCCGCGGGCCAATGGGCATGCGCGTGGACCGGCTGTTCGAGACCCAGTCCAACGTGCCCTATTACTATCTTTTACTGATCATAATGGTGGCCATCTATATCATCTGCAAATGGGTGACACGCACGCGCATGGGATTGGCCTTTAAAGCCATTGGCCAGAACATGGAGGCAGCAAGAACCTCAGGGATCAACCCGGTGTTTTACCGGGTGAGCAACTTTGTTCTCTCGTGCGCCCTGGGCGGGGTGCTGGGAGGCTTTTACGCCCATTACTATGGGATTCTCACCCCGGACATGATGCACACCTCCAAAACAGTCGAAGTGCTGGCCGTGGCCTACATCGGTGGCCGGGGCAGCCTGTGGGGCGGGGCGGTCATCGCCTTTCCCTTCATCTTCGCCATGGAACTGATCCGTTCGTCGCTGTCCAACCTGCCGGGGCTGAACCTGCTTTTGTACGGATTGCTGCTGATTGTGGTGATGATCTACTACCCCGGCGGTTTTGCTCAATTCTTCGATACCTATTTTCGTAAAACTAAAAACAAGATGATGCATTATTTTCTCAACGGGGCGTATGGCAGCGCCAAGTGATGCCTAAACCAATATAAATGTTTGTTATCATTAATAAAACTATTGGCGTTGAACTTGCGCCGACACAATATTTTTAACCGAAAGGAGACAAAACACTATGAAAACACAGGCAAGAGTGGTCGTCATCGGCGGCGGTGTCATCGGTGTCAGTGTGGCCTATCATCTGGCTAAATATGGCTGGAAAGATGTGGTTCTGATCGAAAAACACGAACTGACCTCCGGCTCTACCTGGATGGCAGCCGGCAACTGCTCCTTTTTTCACGGCAACTACTACTGCACCCAGGTCAACATGAAGAGTATCGAGATCTACCAGGGTCTGGAAGCCGAAACCGGCCAAAATGTGGGCTGGCACACCACCGGCTCCATCCGCACGGCCGACAACCCCGGCCGCATGGAGGAACTCGGTTATGCCTACAGCATGAACCGCTGCCTGGGTCTGGATGTGAGCTGGGTCACACCGGACAAGATCAAAGCGATGCACCCGCTGATCAATACCGAAGACTTGCTCGGCGGTCTCTACTGGCCCGACGACGGTGACGTGGATCCCAACAGCGTGACCATGGCCATGAGCATCGGTGCCAAGAAGCTCGGTGCGGAAATCAACACCCATACCCAGGTGACCGGTATCGACCGCACCCCTGCCGATGAATGGCTGGTGCATACCGACAAGGGCGACATCACCTGTGAAGTCGTTGTCAACGCCGCCGGCCTGTGGGCACCGGAAGTGGCCAAGATGGTAGGGCTGGAAATCCCCTCCATCGCCGGCGAACATACCCACATCCTTTTCGAAGCCATCGATGCCGTTGAAAAGCGTGACGGATACCTGCCCCTGGTGCGCGACCCCGACCGATCCATCTATATCCGCCAGGAGATGGACAGCCTGATCCTCGGGCTATACGAGAGCAAAGTCAAACAATGGAACCCCAAAGGGGTGCCCTGGGACTACGCCCAGACCGAACTGCAGCCGGACATCGACCACATCGCGGATTTCATTGAAAATGGCATTTACCGTTTTCCCATTATGGGCGATACCGGCTTCAAGCACGTCACCGACGGGCCCATCACCTATACGCCCAACGGCGACCCGCTGGTGGGTCCGGCCTACCCGTTGAAGAACTTCTTCCACGCCTGCGGGTACAGTTTCGGCATCACCCAGGCCGGTGGCATCGGCCACTACCTGGCCGGCTGGATCATGAATGGCGAACCTGAAATAGACCTGTGGCCGGTGGACAGCCGCCGCTACGGCAGCTATGCCAACTGGGCTTACAACCACGAGAAGATCGAGGACACCTACCCGCGGCTGTATGCCATTATCTGCCCCAACGACTGGCGCGACGCCGCCCGCCCAAACCGAACCGCGCCCATATACGAGTACCAGAAGCAGGCTGGTGCCGTGTTCGGCGACTACTACGGCTGGGAATGCCCCAACTACTTCACCCAGGCTCCTGCCGAGAATCGTGAAAACCCGGGTTGGAAACGCAACAACACCTTCAACATCGTCGACGCCGAGTGCAAACATGTCATGGAGAAGGCAGGTATGGTGGACCTCTCCCGCTTTGCCAAGACCCGCATCACCGGTTCCGGCACCGAGGCCTGGCTCAACAACCTGACCTGCCAGAAAGTGCCCGTCCAAGATGGTCGCATCGCCCTGTCGCCCATGCTGGACAAAAACGGCAACTTCAAATCGGATATGACCGTCACCCGGATCAAAGACGGCGAGTACTTCTGTGTCACCGCTTCGGTGGGCAAACGTCACGACCAGCATTGGCTGATGGAGAACCTGCCCACAGATGGCAGCGTTTGCATGGAAGACGTGACCTACAAGCTGGGTTGCCTGGTGATCGCCGGCCCCAAAAGCCGGGAGGTGTTGGCCAAGGCCTGTTACAACGACGTCTCCAACGAGGCCTTCCCCTTCGGCACCAGCCGGGAAATCTACGTGGGACGGGTCAAATGCCGGGTCAACCGCATGAACTACGTGGGCGAACTGGGCTACGAAATTTTTCATCCCATCGAATCCCAGATCCCGGTATTCCAGGCCCTGATGGCCGCGGGCGAAGCATTCGATCTGAAAATGTTCGGTATGTACGCCATGGATTCCATGCGCCTGGAAAAGGGCTACCTGGCCTGGAAGAGTGAAATGAACGTGCACCACACGCCGCTGGAAACCAACGTGGCCTGGACGGTGAAGATGGATAAAGACTTTATCGGCAAGGCCGGGATTGAAAAGCAGAAGGCCGCTGGGGTCCCGCGTCAGCTGGTCTGCCTGGTATGCCAGGCAGAGGATGCCGATCCGTGGGGCTACAACCCGATCTTCAACGGTGACCAGATCGTGGGCATGACCTCCTCGGGTGGATACGGACACCGCACCGACAAGAGTATTGCGCTGGGTTATGTGCCGCCGGCACTGGCAGCGCCGGGAACCCGGCTGGAGGTGGAAGTGCTGGGCAAGCGTCTGGCCGCCGAAGTCGTGGCCATGCCGCTGTATGATCCCAAAAACGAGCGGATGAAAGCGTAAAATTAATTAAGAATTATGAATTTTGAATTATGAATGGATGAATTCTGTCGGCTTTTAGAATGATAGAATACCTTCATTCAAAATTCATAATTAAACATTAATAAAAAGAAAAATTATCCCTTGCAGGGCCTCCTCCTGCTGCCTGGGCGGGTACGACTCACGACACCTCCCCAAAGGGGGTCGTACCCGCCATCTCCGGCAACCGGAATGTGGCTTAAAACAAAAGACAGGTGAGGACACCATCATGCAGATCTACGTATGCGTTAAACATGTGCCCGACACGGCGGCCAACATCAAGGTTGTCGGCGAAAACGGTTTTGATGATGCCGGCTGCAAATTCATCGCCAATCCTTACGACGAATACGCGGTTGAACAGGCCGTACAACTGGTGGAAAAGAACGGCGGCGAAGTGATCGTTGTCACTGTCGGCAAGGCGGCAGCCGCTGCCACCATCCGTGCAGCCATGGCCATGGGGGCCCACCGGGGCATCCTGGTCACCATAGAGAGCCAGTTTCTGGACAGCCAGACCACGGCCCGGGCCCTTGCGGCGGCCATCCAGCAGGACGGCAAGCCGGACATCATTTTCACCGGCAAGGGCGCCGTGGACTCTGAAGGCTTTCAGACGCTCTACCGCCTGGCCGCTGCCATGGGGCTGCCGGTGGTCAACGAAATCAACAGGCTGGAACTCGTTGACGGCAAAGCTACCGTGGGGCATGAGATCGGCGGCGGTGCGCGAGAGGTGCTCGAAGTGGCCCTTCCCTGTGTACTGGGCACCACCAAGGGCCTCAACGAACCGCGCTACCCCAAGTTTCCGGATATCATGAAGGCCAAGAAAAAACCGGTCAAAGAGGTGGCCATCGCCGATCTGGGTGTTTCCGTCGATGGTGCCCAGAGCGAACTGGTCAAGTTGGAAAAGGTTCCCGAGCGGACCGGCGCCAAGATGCTGGGCGGCGATGTTCGCCAGGCGATGGAAGAGCTGGTGAGGATTTTAAAAGAAGAAGAAAAAGTCATCTGACAGATGGGAAAATGCATCTTGCATTCCAGGCCGGTGTTCTCGTATTTTTCAAATCCTCGACGTAGCTCAGCTACGCTTCCGGTTTGAAAAATCCTGCGGCCTTGGCCTGCAAAGCAACCTGCATTTTCCTGACAAGCCTTCAGTCGGAATTCGTAAATAAACGCGCATTTCCGAAGGCTTCGTAAAAAGCCCGAGATCAAGGCTTGCGGGCCGCGGTAGCGAGCTTGAGCGAGTGGTCAGCAAATTGATTTCATCCTTACGGCGAACATTCATGTTCCATCCTGAGGAATGAGGCGTATTGACGATACTCCGCAATGACGAATGATGAAGCGTAACGCAGATATCGGGCTTTTTACGAAGCCTTCCAATAAAGGAGAAAAGCATGACTACCATCGGCATATTGATTGAAACCGAAGACGGCAATATCAAGGACACCAATTTCGGCGTTCTGACCGCTGCACGCGAAAAGGGTGAGGGGACGATCGTCGCCCTGATGCTTGATGGTTCGGCGGACGGCGCCAAGGAGGTCCTTGGAAAATACGGCGCCCACAAAGTGGTTCAGGTTTCCGTGGCGGGCGGCGACATGTCGACC
This sequence comes from Desulfosarcina sp., assembly GCF_033791525.1. Taxonomy (GTDB): domain Bacteria; phylum Desulfobacterota; class Desulfobacteria; order Desulfobacterales; family Desulfosarcinaceae; genus Desulfosarcina. The sequence goes on along the minus strand of NZ_JASJGN010000244.1, from coordinate 1,837 downwards.
AGTCCGGACCTCAAGGCCAGGGCTTTGGCCACCGCCATCGACAACTACAGCCTGGATGCCCTTTTGGGACTGGCCAGCGCTCAGGGACGCGACATTTTTGCCAGACTGGCGGCATCGATGGATCTTCCTCTGGCCTCGGACTGCATGGCAGTTGACGTGGCCGCAAAAACCGTCAAGAAGTCTCACTTTTCGGGTAAAACGTATGCCACGGTCAAGATGTCCGGCCCGGTGGTGCTGTGTGCCCTTCGTCCCAATGCCATCGATGCGGTGGAAGCGTCGGCAGACGCCGCCGTGGAGTCCTTTGCGGCGCCCGTCGAGGATCCGGGTCTGGTCAAGGTGGTGGACGTTAAAAAGGAGGCCGCCGACACGGTAGACCTGACCGAAGCCGGTGTCATCGTCACCGGCGGCAGGCCCATCGCATCGGCGGACAACTATAAAATTCTAAGTGATTGTGCCCGGTTGTTGGGTGGCACTATCGGCGCCTCCCGCGCCGCCGTGGATGCGGGTTTTGCTCCCCACGCCATGCAGGTGGGGCAGACCGGTAAGACCGTCAGCCCGCGCCTCTATATCGGGTGCGGCCTGTCCGGGTCGGTGCAGCATTTTGCCGGCATGAAAACGTCAAAGGTGATTGTGGCCTTCAACACCGACAAGGATGCACCCATTTTCGAAAAGTGCGACTATGGATTTGTCGGCGACCTGTTCGATGTAGTGCCGGTATTAACCGAAGTACTGAAAGAAAAGTTGTAGTGTTCATCCACAAAGGGCATCTTTCGGCCCAGGCCGGCGTTCTCGCTCGGCTGAAATCCTCGACGTAGCGCTGCTACGCCTGCGGTTTCAACCTCCCTGCGGCCTTGGCCTGAACCAAAATCTCCCCTTTGTGAACGAACACAGGCAGCCTGCCAGAAATGGCAGTTTGGGGTTCAAAGCTGAGCGTTCGCCTTGATCTGGGCCCCAAACTGCCCTTTCTGGACGGATACTGGCCAAGACCATTTCTCGGTACCCCCAAAACATTGGCCCCAATTTTCTTCCTTCTGAGTTCCTGAGTGGAGGTGGGATGAAGCGTAACGCAGATATCGGGCATTTTAGGGAACCATCAATTTTTTCCGGAGTAGGTAATGGAACAGTACGCGATAATTAAATCATTTGTCATGCTCATGGCCATAGTCGGGGCCTTCTCTTTTTTCTTCTTGCGGGTCAAACGGCTCTATCGCCTGATGATGGCCGTTGAAGGCACCACGGAATTCAAGCTGGACCAGATCTCTGCGCGTATCGGCGTGCTGTTCAAGGATGTGCTGGGCCAGGCCAACGTTCGGCGAAAAAAATTGCCCGGTATCGCCCACACCCTGATCTTTTTCGGTTTTCTGGCCGTGCAGCCCCACAGCCTGGAATTGATGATCAAGGGGGTGTGCCCGGCATTCGAGGTGGGGAATTGGATCCCCGGCCTCTATGGCGGCTACCTCTTCACGGCCGATATTCTGGCCTCATTCGTACTGGTCGGGTTTGCCTATGCCATCTACCGGCGGACCATGCTGCGTCCGGCCTACCTGACCCTGGGGACCGACGCCAACCTGATTATCCTTTTTACCTGTCTGATCATCATCACCTTCCAGGCCATCAACGCCTTTCAGACCCTGCTGCCTGTCGAACCCGGCGTTTATGACTATCGCGGCGTGTTCCCCCTGTCCGGTTTGCTTGTGGGCCTATTCGGCCTGGACCAGATGAGCCCGAGGCAGGTTTTTGCCGGTTACGAGATTGCCTACTGGATCCACATGGCCACCATCATGGGGTTTCTGGTGTACATCCCCGGCTCCAAGCACCTGCATCTACTGGCCGCTGC
>NZ_JASJGN010000243.1:0-3687 GCF_033791525.1 Desulfosarcina sp. | reverse complement strand
GCCGGTGTTAGCCGGACCGTTTCCGTGCTTTTCGTTCGCGTGCAGGTGGATGGACTGACCCTGGACCCATGGGAAATTCTGCTCTCCTTTGGCGTCACCCTGGCCGTGTCCATGCTGGCGGCCCTGCAGCCGGCTCGCGAGGCCATGCGAGTACCTCCGCGCGAAGCGCTGGATATCGCCCCCACGGCCAATATCCAGCCGCGGCTGATCCGTCGTATGGCCCTGGGGGGCGTCGGCCTGTTGTTGCTGGTCTATCCCATCGCCCGGCTGCCCAGCCCGCCGTCGGTCTCCCTGCCCGGGTACCTGGCGGCGTTGCTGTTGTTTGTGGGCTTCGCGCTATTGGCCCCCCTGATGTTGCAGCAATTCGGCCGGCTGCTGGCCCCGCGGTTGCTGTACCTGGGAGGCCAGCCGGCGTTTTTGGCCGCCAGTTATCTCAAACAAAGCGGTGTCCAGACGGCCATTTCCGTGGGCGCACTGATTACGGCGGTGGCCCTGTTTACCGCCCTGGTGGTCATGATTCACAGTTTCCGCAGCACCGTGGCCCTGTGGGTGGAGCAAAGCATCGCCGGCGACATCTACGTGCGCCCAAAATTGGCCGAACTGAACCGTTTCCGGGATCCTCTGCCGCTCCGTGTCGTGGCAGCGCTGCAGACCCTGCCGGTTTCCGTTGAACTGGTGCCCATGCACCGCCTGGAATTACAGGTCAACGGCCACCAACATCTTTTCGAGGCCATGGATTACGACGCCTATGCACGACGCAGCCGATTTATATGGATGGGCGGCGACATCCGGCAAGTCGAAGCCGATCTGATCGCCGGCAAGGGCGTCGCGGTATCCGAGGTTTTCGCCAACAGCACCGGTCTGGAAACCGGCGACCGCTATCGGGTGCAGATTGGCAGGCATCTGCTCGACGAGCCGATTCTGGGGGTCTTTCGCGATTATCGCACCCGGGGCGGCGCGGTGTACTATTCGCTGGCCCACTACCAACGGCGCTTCGACGATCCGACCTGGAGCGGCGTGCAGGTCAATTTAACCGAGCGAGGCCCCGGTCTGGCAGGCGCCGTCGACCAGGTGCGCACCTCGCTTCTGAACTGCTGCGGGGAGACGATCGAGATGATGGAAGGCCCGAGCCTGCGCCAGGCCGTCCTGCGCATATTCGACGAAACCTTTGCCATCACCACCGTCCTGCTGCTGATTGCCCTGGTTGTGGCCGCCCTGGGGATTGCCACCACCCTGGCCGTGCTGGTGCTCCAGCGCCGCCGGCAGCTCAACACCATCCGCGCCGTGGGCGGCAGTGCCGCCCAGCTGCGGCGCATGATTTTCTGGGAAGCGGGCCTGATCGTGATGGTCGGCCAGGCGGCCGGGTTGGCCTGCGGGTTCATTCTGTCGACCTTGCTGATCTTCGTGGTCAACCGGCAGTCATTCGGTTGGACCTTCGTCTACCAGGTCGACTGGCCGTCTCTAATGATGGCCGTGCCGTTGATTTTCGCTGCGGCCTTGCTGGCCGCCCTGCCGGCGGTCAATCTGGCCCTGAGCACGTCACCGGCCATGCTGCTTCGCGGAGGAACACGTTAATCAATATTGGGTTGGAGAGGAAGTAACAAAATGAGACCATGCAGGCATTTCAGCCTTCTTATCCGGACCGCGTTTCTGATTGCGCTTACCGCCTTTACGGCGATCGCGGCGGACGACGGATTTCTTCAGGTCACTGGCCCCTGCAGGCTTTCCTTCCCTGCCGATCATGGCCCTCACACGGATTACCGCACCGAATGGTGGTATTACACGGGTAATGTGACCGACGGCGACAACCGCCGCTTTGGCTTTCAGCTGACCTTTTTCCGCAGCGGGCTGCAACCGCCCGACAAACGCAGACAGTGGCCGGATCCGGCCTCGACCTGGCGCACCGACCAGATATACCTGGCCCATGCCGCGATCAGCGACATCGGCGGCGGCCGCCATCTGCAGGCCGAACGGATGGCCCGCCCGGTTCTCTCCCTGGCTGGGGCGGACCAGGTGGGCGGCATGGTAACCATCCATGTCCTTGACTGGCAGGCCGCCATTTCGCCCGAGGCGCATCGCCTGCAGGCCAGCACCGATGCGTTTTCCCTGACCCTCGACCTGGCACCGGACAAGCCTGCGGTCATGCACGGCGACATCGGATACAGCCGCAAGGGACAGTCGCCCGAGCGGGCCAGCTGCTACTACTCCTTTACCCGCCTGCAGGCCTCGGGCACCCTGAGCGTGGACGGCACCAGCCATGAGGTACGGGGATCGGCCTGGATGGACCACGAGTTCAGCACGGCACCTCTGCAGCCGGGCATCACCGGCTGGGACTGGTTCAGCCTGCAGCTTTCCGACCGGACCGAGATCATGATCTTTTTGCTGCGTCATGGGGACGGAACCCTGAATCCGGCTTCCGGCGGAACGATCGTTACTCCTTCAGGACGCACACGGACCCTGCTGCGTGATGATGTGCGCATCGAACCGTCGTCGCATTGGACCAGTCCCCACAGCGGCGCACGCTACCCGGTCGAGTGGCAGGTGGCCGTGGTTCCGCTGGGCTTGGAACTGATCGTAAGGGCCAACCTGGACGACCAGGAGATGCGCACCCCGAACAGCACCAATGTGGTATACTGGGAAGGCAGTGTCCAGGCCAAGGGAACCCGCAATGAAACGGCGATCGATGGCGTCGGTTACGTGGAGCTGACCGGTTATGCCCAGCCATTTGATGCGCCCATGTAGTCGGGCGCTGCTTCTATGTCGGTCCTACGATCATGACGGCTGGCTGCAATCCGGAATGATGGATCCTCCTCATAATGATATACGTGGACAGCAAACTTTTCCCGACATTTTTACCACCAACACCCATTTCGTAACCGTCAATTTGACAAGTTTGCCTGCATGAATAGCTTCTATACACATCCAAACCAATTAAACAGGAGGTCCACCATGGTCGACAAAGCGGCACTGTGTGAAAAAATAAAATCCATATACCCGGATATCGGTGAATGCGGTATCGACATCGAAGTGGACTACGACGATGAAAAGCAGTCGACGGTTGTGTACCTGCGCAAGGGCAACAAAAAGGTCAAGCACTACCTGCCGGAAGAAGATGCAGATGCATGTATGATAGGAAAACAGTGCGTCTCTCTTGGTCTTGAAATCGCCCAGCTCAGAGACGAACGTTACTATTGATCGGTGCCATCAAGCAACCCCCACAGTCACTACAAAGTCCCACGCCTGCCGGATAAGTTAGCTGCGATCGTTTGCTGTCATGAATACTGCTTGGCAAGGCGCAAACATTTTTGATCTTTAGATTCCTGACATGGATTTAACGCAAAAAACCGGGATAGGTGTAACCACAGCTTGATGGCGCGGTGGGTTTAATGGGTCGACAACGTTCCCCTTTTTCTTTATGCTGGGCCGATAATGGAAACCGGTGCCCATCGTTTTTTCATCGTATCCTGATTGTGCGGGCGTGATGCTTTCCGGAAGGGTGGGGCAATCCACACCCTTCGGTTCAATCTACAAAAATATAGATTGGCCTTGTCTGGACCTCGCGCCGCTTAGCCCGACATCAAATGCCTGATCATACCACTGACAACCCTGTCGACAATCAACTGGCGCTCCTTGCCGGTGACGTGTTTGATTCGTTGGCCGTGCAGTTTCCGATCTGCATGGCCAGCG
>NZ_JASJGN010000242.1:0-15168 GCF_033791525.1 Desulfosarcina sp. | reverse complement strand
CGCAGGAGTTGCATGCGGCTGATGTTGGTGAACGGGTTTACATTGCGCTGGGCGGCAAGACCGATCCACGCTTTGGTGGTGGGCCACTCGCCGTTGAGGGCGAACTTGTTTCTATCAGCGACGGGCATTTCACCGGCGATGGTTCAATGCTTCATGGGCTTGAGGGCAGTTTCGGCCCCTGTGCTGTTCTACGGGTTGGTGGTATTGAGATATTGGTGGTCACCAATGCCCGCCAAATACTAGATTTACAGCAATTTAAAGCCTTTGGTATCGACCCGCAGAACAAGCATGTCGTGGCGTTAAAATCGATGCAACACTTCCGGGCTGCATTCGAGCCGATTGCAGGCCAAGTGATTGTTTGTGACAGCGGCGCCCTTTGCACCCCGCGTTACAACCGACTGCCCTATCGCCATGTACCAAGACCGATTTTCCCTCTTGATTCGGCGGAAAACTGGATTGCTTATAAGCGTCGTCATAATTATTTTTTGGGGAATTGTTAAAATTTGCCTTAATGCAGATAAGATGAGTACTATAAAAACAACAAAATTGTCAATATCCGCACCTATACGGCAAAAGAAGCGATCACACTAATTGGCATATATGGTCACTGGGGCCATGGAACTAAGGTGCAGGCAGTCCTTTCAAACCCGAAGCGTATTCAGTCGCAAGGCGAAGAAATCGCCAACAGCATCAGCCACGGCACCGGGCTTGTGGGCGCGCTGGTCGGAACGCCATTTATAGTCCTGCATGCAGTAAGGTACGGTGATACCGGATTCATTGTCGGTACGAGTATTTTCTCCGCGTCCATGATTCTTCTCTATCTTGCCTCAACGCTCTACCATGCGTGGCCAATAGGCAAAGCCAAACGCTGTTTTCGGATCATCGAGCATTCCGCGATCTTTATCCTTATTGCCGGCACCTACACGCCATTAACCCTTGGTATACTCCGCGGTGCATTGGGCTGGACGCTCTTCGGCCTTATTTGGGGTCTCGCCATAACCGGGGTAGTGCTGAAGGCATTCTATAAAACCGCCCATCCCATACTTTCCACCTGCCTTTATCTGCTGATGGGGTGGCTGCTCGTGATTGCGGTAAAGCCCTTATTTTCCAGCATGCCCGCTGCTGGCCTGTTCCTATTGATAGCGGGAGGCCTGTCCTACACCGCTGGTGTCGCCTTTTTCGCAACCGATTCGCGGATACCTTATGGTCACCTGATCTGGCATCTATTTGTAATCGCGGGCACCACATGTCATTATTTCTTAGTCCTTTGGTATGCGGCCTGACGATCAACCAATTCCCATCCCAATTACAACCTGCCACCACCATTTGCCCCCATAACTTCCAGACCGCCTAAAAAGGGTCATATTTGACCATTGGTTAAATAAGACCCTTTTATATGCCAGTACATTGCTGTCCCAGATGGCGCTAACCAATTAAATAAATTAATAAACCAGTATAATGGGTGATATCACCCTTAGCTTTAGATGTCTGGCACAAAGATTGAACCCACATGAAGCAGTGGATGGCAGCACAAGGGTTCCCGTGGACCCCACACCAACGCCGGCATACATCTTCCATTCGAGCTAAGGGCGATGAAAATTTGATCGCGCCATTGTTTATCAAGGAGAACCTGAAATGAGAAATCAAATTTTTTACAGGGTATCAATAATTCCCGCGTTGGCGATGATTTTTTTTATTGGCGTTGAACGCGTTTGGTCAGGAAATGGGACCTTCCGCCACTTTTTTACTGTCACTTTTGACAACAAACTATTTGACGAAAGGATTTGAAACCCAATGCGTGAGAGAAACCAATATAGAGAAAACCTTAAATATCTGCTCGACAAGTGGAACACTGACTTTGACAAATTGAAGGAGGTTCAAAAAGATAGCGAGGGCGCCTTGAAAAATATCAAGCAGGGGCTGAAAAACTCGTGGACTGCTTTTGAGAAAGGCTTTGAATAAATCGCGCAACAGGTCGTAATCTCCCTTCGGCAAAGCTATCTCACCCAATGAACATTCTTCTCATATACCCAGCGTTTCCAGATACGTTTTGGTCGTTTTCGTATGCGTTGCGGTCCATTGGGAAAAAGGCGGCCTTCCCCCCGCTTGGGTTGATCACGGTCGCGGCCCTCTTACCGGCGACATGGTCTTTGCGCCTTGTGGACGTGAACGTGGACGATCTAACCGATGACGATCTTGCCTGGGCCGATATGGCTTTTCTCAGCGCCATGGCGGTCCAGCGAAAATCGACTGCCGCTATCATCGCGCGATGCCACGGCAAGGGATTGACAATTGTTGCCGGTGCTCAATAACAACGGCAGTTGAGTGAACAACCGAACCATCTATTAAAGGACACATCATGCCGGAATATTTAGAACCCAAGGATATCAAACAATTAATGGCCGAGGCCGATGAACTGGTCAAACGGATTGAAGCCGATGCCGTTAAAAACATGGAAGAGGAGCATCGCCTGCAGGTTGAAACACATGCGCAACACCTGAAAAAGATCAAATCAGCAGTTCAGGACAAGATCGAAAAAAAAGGTGCATCCCAAAAAGACCATGGTGCCGAGGGCATGCATGAGGCGATCCAGGAAATTACCAAGGCCATGGGAGCGTTGAAAAAATATATCTCCGGTGATTGAGCAGACGCCGCCAAATTAAAGACGAGAAAATGAATATGGCATCCAATGGAAATAAAGATCCCATCGCTAATCTGACGGAAAAGCTACGAGGCCTCTTTGGTTTCGGTGATCATCCGAAGAATAATAACACGCTGCCGCCCAAGAAGCGTTTAAGCATCTGGTATTTTCTGTTGGCCATGCTTTTTCTTTCTTATGCACAACAGTTTTTCGTTTCTTCAAAAGTGGAGACGATTCCGTACAGTCAATTTAAACAATCCATTGCCGACGGGACCGTGGGCAAATTGATCATCGGACCTGAAAATATTACCGGAACGCTGAGGGGTTCCACCGGTCAAGCTTTCAAGACCATTAGGGTGGACGATCCGGGTCTGGCGAAGGAACTGGATGAACGCAACATCAGTTATTCCGGACAATACGAAAATAAATTTATCGGCAGTCTTCTTTCCTGGGTTCTCCCTTTGGGCTTTTTTTACTTGGTCTGGCGATTTGCCATGAAAAAGATGGGACCGGGCATGGGGGTGATGTCCTTCAGCAAGAGCAAGGCCAAGATATTCGCCGAGAGCGAGACCAAGGTCACCTTTGCTGATGCCGCCGGCATCGACGAAGCCAAAGAAGAGCTCCAGGAAGTGGTCGAATTTTTAAGCACCCCGGAAAAATCCCAGAAACTGGGGGGAAGAATTCCCAAGGGGGTGCTTCTGGTTGGTCCGCCGGGAACCGGTAAAACCCTTCTTGCCAGGGCGGTGGCCGGGGAGGCCAAGGTACCGTTCTTCAGTATCAGCGGTTCGGAGTTTGTGGAGATGTTTGTCGGTGTGGGAGCGGCCCGCGTTCGCGATCTTTTCTCTCAGGCCACGGCCCAGGCACCCTGTATCATCTTTATCGATGAACTGGATGCCCTGGGCAAAGCGCGGGGGATGAACGTGATGGGCGGTCATGACGAACGCGAACAGACACTTAACCAGCTCCTGGTGGAGATGGACGGTTTCGAAACGAATAAAGGGGTCATCATCATGGCCGCGACCAACCGGCCGGAAATTCTCGATCCGGCGTTGCTGCGGCCGGGACGGTTTGACCGGCAGGTGCTGGTGGACCGGCCGGACATCAATGGACGCGAAGCCATCTTGAAAATTCACTCTAAAAATGTGGTCTTGGGTCCCGAAGTCGACCTGCGCATGATCGCCGGCCGTACCCCGGGCTTTGTGGGCGCAGACTTGGCCAACATCATCAATGAAGCCGCGTTGCTGGCTGCCCGTAATGATCAAGAGACAGTGGAACTGGTGGATTTCGACGAAGCCATCGACCGGGTGGTGGCGGGTCTTCAGAAGAAAAACCGGGTGATGAATCCCAAGGAGAAAGAGATTGTCGCCTTCCATGAATCCGGACATGCAATTGTTGCCGAGTCGGTCGATCACGCCGACCCCGTGCATAAAATATCGATCATTCCGCGTGGAATTGCGGCGCTGGGCTATACCCAGCAGCAGCCCACCGAGGACCGTTATTTGATGACCCGCGCGGAATTGCTGGACCGGCTGGCCGTGTTCCTGGGTGGTCGTGTTGCCGAGGAGCTGGTGTTCAACGAAATTTCAACCGGAGCCCAGAACGATCTGCAGCGGGCAACGGACATCGCCCGCTCCATGGTCACGGAATATGGCATGAGCGACCGCCTGGGACTGGTGAGCTACGAACGCCCGCGCCAGGCGATGTTTCTCCCGGAAAGTTTCTCTTCCGCAAAACAATACAGTGAAGCCAAAGCCGCCCAGATCGATGACGAGGTCTCCCGGTTTGTGGATGAGGCCCATCAGCGCGTGCGCAAAATCTTATCGGAGCGTCGAATGGTCCTGGATGATTTGGCCCGTCTTCTTTCGCAAAAAGAAAGCGTGCAGGGAGAGGAGCTTAGGCAGATGCTCTCGACAGCCGCGTCCGAAGCGGCATCATCATCGCCAGTTCATCCATCCAGCAACCTTACCGGAAATGAAGAATAGGAAAAAGGGCATTGAATAGCGTATTTTATGCGTTCCAATATTGATCGGATGTGAGGAAATATCTGTTTTCTTCGGCGTGTTCGGCAAGCGTCACCGGAAAGCTGAGAAAAAGGACAATCCAGCGGTGACTCATATGGTGCCCAATAATCTGATCACCCTGCTTCAAAACGGCGAGGCCTATTTCCCGGCGATCGAAGCGGCCCTGGACCGGGCGATGCATGATATCTATCTGGAAACCTATATCTTCGAAGATGACACGACCGGGCGGCGCATTGCCGAAGCCCTCAGGCGGGCGGCCTTGCGGGGTGTAAAAACCCACCTGCTGATCGATGGATTCGGCTCATTCGGTTTACCGGAAGCCATGGTCGATTCTCTTGAGGCGGCCGGCGTATTGGTGATGAAATTCCGGCCCAAGACTTCGCCCTGGACGCTGCGGCGCCGGAGATTGCGCCGCCTGCACCGCAAAATTGTAGTCGTGGACCAGACGGTCGCATTTGTCGGCGGCATCAATATTAATGATGGTTTGGATTTTCATGGCCAACCATCGACACGTTATGACTACGCGGTAAGCGTGCAAGGGCCGCTGGTGAAAGCCATTCATGATTCCGCTCGCCGGGTATGGTCGCGTGTGGCCTGGCGTTTGCGTCCCGGCCGGGTCTGGGACAATGACAGGTACACGCCTTCAACCGAACCCGCGGGCTTGATGCAGGCCGCTTTTTTGGTACGCAACAACATTCGTCACCGTCGTGATATCGAAGCTGCTTACCTGCGGGCGATCGAGCAGGCACAGTGCGAGATCATACTTGCCAATGCTTACTTTTTACCCGGATCGAATTTCCGTCATGCGCTTGTAGACGCCGCCGGGCGCGGTGTCCGCGTGGTGTTGCTGTTGCAGGGAAAGATGGATCACCCATTGCTGCATTATGCCTCGCATGCCCTCTATGGCAGTTTTCTGGATGCAGGCATTGAGATCTATAAATATCACAAGAGCCTTCTGCACGCCAAAGTTGCCGTGATCGATGGACATTGGGCGACGGTGGGATCTTCAAATCTCGACCCTTTCAGCCTGCTGTTGGCACTTGAGGCAAATGTTGTCGTTGACGATGAAAGTTTTGCTATCAAATTAAAAAATAGCCTGGAGGAGGCCATCAAGATGGGAGCGCGGCGGATAGGTGAGAACAGCTGGAGAGCGCAATCAATCAAGCTGCGTCTGGTGAGTTGGTTAAGTTATGGCGTGGTGCGATTCATGATCGGAATCGCTGGGTATGCCCCGGGGAAACTGCCTGGCCGAGCAGTTCCGATGGATCATTCAGCGTGAAGAACCGTCACTTTAGTGGCCGTATGTGCAATCTGGAACCGTAATGGAAACCTACCAGAACATAAAATCGGCAGCGACCATCGATGCCATGATCCACTATGCGGAAACGCTGCTTGGTATTCGTTTCACGAGCATCAGGAAAAATCGGTACAGCGCCCTGTGCCCGTTCCACGCCGATACCCAGGACCGTTTCATGGTGTATGTCAACAAGGATGATGAGGTCCGGTTCCATTGTTTCGGAGCCTGTAAGGGCGATTGGGATATTTGCGACCTGATCATGCTGCGCAAGAAATATCCGTTCAGAAGGGCGCAGCAGCTTTGGGCCGAGCATTTGGGTGTCGCGGATTTTAAGTTCAATGATGACCACAGCCCCTGTATTCCTGAACCTGACGAAACACCGGAACCCGATGAACCGGTTGGTTTTGTCGAACCGAAAAAACGTGATATGAAGATGGTTGCCGCCCTGGACGATGCCGCCACCTTCTACCATGAACTGTTGATGTCAAATGAAGAGCGGTTCAGGCCCATTTGGGCTTATCTTGCCCGCCGGGGTGTCGAAAAAGACACCGTCCGCAAGTTCAACATCGGCTACGTGCCGCCATACAGCGATGAACAGTACCACGGCAGGGCACTGATAGACGGTTTCTTGCCACACCTTGAAAAGGGCGCTGATGCCTTCGATGCATTCTCAAATGGCGGACTATTCAGATTTTTGAACGATTCGACCGTCAAGGGATACGGGTACTATTGCCGGCAGATCGATTTCAAACGCAAAAACCTGTTTTCAAGAAATTTCGGTGATTATTTCGCCGGACGGATGGTGTTCCCCATTTATGATGCAGATGCGTGCGTGACCGGAATGGTCGGCAGACGCCCTGGCGATAGGGGCGTTCGATGGCTCAAGCACCAGACCAGAGAAGTTCCCCTTTCCGCCAATAGCTGGCTTTATTGCATTGACAAGGCAAGGCACTATATCCGGCAGTACCGGACGATCATCCTGGTGGAGGGCATCTTTGATTATTTTGCCTTCTACAACCTGCTCCACGACCAGGACAAAGCTGTGGTGGTGTCCACATTGGGTTCTTATCTCACCCCCGAAGCGGCGGCCATTCTCAAAGGCCTCGACATCGAGCACTATATTGTTGCTTTCGACTGGGATGAACTCGGCAGAAACGGCATCGAACGGATTGCGGCCAAAACAGGCGGGTGGGTCTATTACCTTGGCGGTCTGGCGGACGGTCAGGCCCCTTATGATATGCTGGAACCGGTGGTCAGCACCATCACAGCGGGTTTTCCCTGAAACACCTGAAGATCGATGCGCAATGAGGCATACGTTTTTTCGGACAACCGTAAAGAATGCGTGTGAATATTGGATGATTCTACACTTGTTAATTGAACCGTTGAACGATCCGTTTATCCATTTTGTTCGTGTGGGTTCTATGAAGCTAACTGAGGACATGAAATTGGTCCGAGCAATAATTTTATATAGGAGATTATCCAAATGAAAAGCGTAACGCTTGTTAAAGGGTTTTTGTCAATTATGGCGCTGCTGGCCCTGATGATCGTGCCGGGCTGCAGCGAGAAGGAGAAGCCCCAGAGCAAGGCCGCAAAAGTTTCCACAGAGGCGGTCGAGAAGGAAGTCAAGGAAGCTTATGAGGCAACCAAGACCTATACCCAGGAGCAGATGCAGTCCTTTCGGGAAGAAACGGAAACCAAACTCGCTGAATACGAGAAGGATATGGACCAACTGCTGGCACAGGCGGAAAAACTCGAAGGTGATGCCAAGGCGAAGGCTGAGCAACAATTGACGGATTTCCGTCAAAAAAGAGATGCGGTTTCTGAAAAACTGAAGGAGCTGGGTTCTTCCGGCAAAAATGCGTGGGAGCAGATGAAATCGGGCATCGATGATGCCATGCAGGATTTGGGAAACGCCTTTAATAAGGCCGCAGCTGAGTTCAGCAAACCATGAGACTGATCCCGCTCTCAACCAACAAAATCTGTGAATATTACCAACATTCGCGTGGTGTGTCGGGTAATGACGATCTGGATCCCAAAAGATGAAATCGGTAACACCACACGCCAAGGCACTTCAGGTTCAGTTTGAGCAAATCATCAAGGGGTTTAAGTGATGCCTGGGTTGGCAAGGACATCCCCAGTTCAATCGCTATTGCCCCCCATTAGTGTGACCCAAATTGAGCGATTGTCGAGGTTGCCGCAGATTCAAGGCAGATGTCGTCGCGCTATAGTGGACTATGCGCGACGATATCTAACGCCGAAGATGTGGTGAGATCGGCAAACCCAATGGGTTTCACCTTTTGAATACAACCATCGATGGTGCCCAACCGTGATCGTTACCAATCGACCTTCTTCGAGAAAGCTGAATCGCTCAGTTTGGGTGTGAAAAAGCATACCGGAGTACCTTCAAAATGCCGGGCGAATTCCTCCGGATAGTCTGAAAGAGAACCTCGAACAAGGAGCAGGATCATGGGCGACAAGGGCGGCAAAAAAAACGAGCAAAATAGTCAAAAACAAAGCAATGACAAAAACAGGCAGAAAGCAAAAAAAAAGCTCGAAAAACAACAGAAAGGGCGGCCAGAACTGGTATTGCCGCATCAAAAAGCGTGATTCTGTCCACGATTGCGGAACTGGTCACACGCGCGGTCTATTCTGCCTATCACCGTGAGATAACCAACGCTCGTCTGATACGCCTGAGCAAAGCCTTCGACGCTGAGCCGCCGTGGTGTGCAAAATCAGGGAACGTAAACTGATTGAAGAGAAGACCACTTAAATATGATTTTTTACATGCAATATCAGTGAGCGTTCCAAAGCAAAAATGAACGATTGGAATTTTTAAAAAAGGGAATGACAAGGATGAGCCAATACAATCTGAACCGCATCTTTAAACCGCGCCATGTTGCGGTTGTGGGCGCCAGCGAAAAAGCGGGAACCATCGGCAACGCGTTGATGAGAAATTTAGTTGACGGCGGGTTTTCCGGAACGGTGCTGCCGGTCAATCCCAAATACCAAACCATGCACGGGCAGGCGTGCTTCGAATCGGTTTCCGTCCTGGAGACGGGCGTGGACCTGGCGGTTATCGCAACGCCGATTCATAGTGTTGTCGATATCGTTGGCGAATGCGTCGAAAAAAAGGTCGGCGGCGCCGTTATCATTTCGGCTGGGGGCAAGGAGGTCGGTGAACAGGGCCGGGAGATAGAGGAGAAGATTCGGCACATCGCCAATGACGGCGGGCTTCGTATCGTGGGACCGAACTGCATGGGCATTATTCGTCCCTCAGTAAACCTCAACGCCAGCTTTGCCTCCGAGATGCCCGTGGCCGGAAATCTGGCCTTTGTATCCCAGAGCGGCGCCATCTGCACGGCGATTCTCGACCTGGCCTTGAAGGAGCGCCTCGGCTTCAGCCATTTTGTCAGCATCGGCTCCATGCTGGACGTCGATTTCGGAGACATGATCAATTATCTCGGCAATGATCCATCGGCCAAAAGCATTCTGTTGTATATCGAAAACCTGACCAATTTCCGCAAATTCATGAGTGCCGCGCGTTCCGTTTCCCGGATCAAACCCATCATTGTCCTCAAATCCGGCAGAAGCCCCGCCGGTGCAAGGGCCGCAGCTTCTCACACGGGCGCCATGGCAGGAGAAGATGCGGTCTATGACGCCGCCTTCAAGCGCGCCGGCATCGTACGCGTGGACACCATCGAAGAGCTCTTCGACTGCGCGGAACTGATGGCCAAGCCGCCGCGACCTCGCGGCCCCCGGTTGGCGATCCTCACCAATGGCGGCGGACCTGGTGTGATGGCGACGGACACCCTCGCCCGCTATGGTCAGGAGCCCGCGCCCCTTGATCCCGAAACGTTTAAGGCCTTCGATGCCCTCCTGCCGGACTTCTGGAGCCGAAGCAACCCCATCGACATCCTCGGCGATGCTTCCGCGGAACGGTTCGGCCGCGCCCTGGCGATCTGCTTCAACTCGAAGAACCTGGACGGGGTGCTGGTCATCCTTGCGCCCCAGGCGCTGACCGATCCCCTTTCCGTAGCCGAGACGCTGGCCGCCGCAGTCCAAGAACGCCGTTTTCCGGTATTTGCCTGCTGGATGGGTGGCAAACGCATCGCCACGGCCGTCGATGTGTTGAATGCAGCGGGGATTCCGACCTACGACACGCCGGAACGGGCGGTTCGGGCGTTTTTATATATGGTCGAATATACCAGAAGCCTCGAAATGCTGTTGGAAGTACCACCGAAGATGACCGGGCACATGGTCTTCGATCAGGAAAAAGCCCGCAAGTTGATCGCCGGTGCACCGTCTCAGGAATTTCTGCCGGAAACGGATTCCAAGGAAATACTCGCAGCCTATGGCCTGCCTGTGATCAGGACGGAAATCGCTGAGACCGAGGCGCAAGCCTCGCGTATCGGCCGTGAAATGGGATACCCACTGGTCATGAAGGTTCACTCACCGGACATCACCCACAAAACCGATGCCGGCGGCATTCGTCTGGACCTGCGCGGCGATACGGATGTTGCCGGGGCTTACCGTCAAATCGTATCATCGGCCCGGCAATACAAACCCGATGCCCGGATCGAGGGCGTAACCCTTCAGCCCTATTTTTCAAACCCGGATTATGAAATTCTGCTGGGCGCCAAGCGCGATCCCAATTTTGGCCCCGTAATCCTGTTCGGCATGGGCGGAATTTACACGGAAGTTCTAAAAGATAGGGCACTGGGACTTCCCCCCATGAACCGATTACTTGCCCGGCGACTCATGCAGGAAACCAAAGCTTACTCCTTGTTGCAAGGGTACCGAAACCGTCCCGCCGCCGATATGGAGCGACTCGAAGAAATGATAATCCGGCTTTCAGAGCTCTTGATCGATCTCCCCGAAATTGCCGAACTGGACATGAATCCCGTTCTGATCAAAGACGGAAATCCCGTCGCGGTCGATGCCCGCATCCTCGTTTCACCGTTTGCGGTGCCCTCCTCTCTGCATTTGGTGATCGGCCCGTACCCGGAGGAGGATGAATCCCATATGGTCAACGTCGACGGGCGCCGCATTTTTATCCGGCCGGTCAAACCCGAAGACGCCCCGCTTTTCACGGCCTTGTTCAAGACGCTTTCGCCGACGACAATCTACTATCGTTTCTTCGGCGCGTTAAAGGAACTGAATCCCGAGATGCTGGCCCGCTTCACCCAGATCGATTACGATCGGGAGATTGCGCTGGTGGCCATCGATGAGGACTCGGAATCCGACTGCATGCTTGGGGTGGCCAGAATCATTGGCGATCCGGATGGCAAGACGGGAGAATTTGCCGTTCTGGTGGGTGATACCTGGCAAGGCAAGGGCATTGGGGGGAACCTGCTGGAAAAATGCCTGTCTATTGCCGAAAAGCAAGGTTTTGAATCGGTACACGGTATCGTGCTGAATGAGAACCGGAACATGCTCGCGCTGGGGAAAAAGCTGGGGTTTGACACTAAAAGGGAGCCCGATTCCGGAGACAATGAACTGGTGATCCATTTCGGAAAGAGCAAACGTTTTGATCGGCCAGGATCGGACCATAGATTGGATTAAGGTGCATGAGATGCTTCAGGTGCCTGATATCGAAGAAGTTATCCATTTTATTTCATCAACCAAGCAATAAAAAAGGCCATGTAGCTTTTGTTTAAAGAACTACCGAAAATTACGTTAATGGCGTCTGTGCAGCCGACGATAATAATGCGAATGAGATTATACGGCAATTGTGGGAAGAATTTCGTAGTGATGGCATTGATGTCCGTTTTAGTGGTTGACGCAAAAAGGTTCTACCGATCCGGTCTAAAATAATTAAGATCAGCCGACAAAGCGGATTCAGGCGACGACAAATTCGCGGTCGCTATCGTTCGCCAGCAGAAAGGAGGTGATTCACATGCCAAATAAAGATGGAACTGGACCCAAAGGTCAGGGACCGAAAGACGGTCATGGTAAAGGCAAGGGAAAGGGCAAGAGCAACAGCCCTGGTCAAGGTCCGATGACTGGAGGAAAGAAAGGAAGTAAGGAAGAAACCAAAAAGTAAGCCAGATTAAAAACTAGAATTCAGGGCTTGCGAACAATCGCATAAGCGCAGACCAAAAAGGCCGGGGCTAACATTATTGTTGGTCTTCATGTCTTGTTTCCCGGCCTTTTTGGGCCGTTTATGCGGAGCATTTTGCATGAAGTAACAAAACGAGAAGAGGAGTTACGAATGAACAACGATAAACTCAGTTCTGTAGCAAAAGCAATCGTCGCGAAGCATAAGGGGGTGCTGGCTGCGGACGAAAGCAATCCCACGATCAAAAAGCGCTTCGATTCGATCAAGGTCGAGTCCACTGAAGAAAATCGTCGGCGGTACCGCGAAATCCTTTTTACAACCGAAGGGATTGAACGCTATGTCGGTGGTGTGATTCTCTTCGACGAAACGCTGCGCCAAAGCACTCGAGATGGCACTCCCTTTGCTGAGCTACTATCGAACCGGGGGATTTTTCCAGGGATCAAGGTGGACAAAGGCGCTAAAGCGCTGGCATTGTACCCTGAAGAAAAAATCGCCGAGGGGCTTGACGGCCTGCGCGAGCGGCTCGTTGAGTACAAACAGATGGGGGCTAAGTTTGCGAAGTGGCGGGCAGTTATTGAGATCAACGAGCGCGATGTTCCTACCGCGTTCGGTATTCGTGCGAATGCCCACGTATTGGCGCGTTACGCCGCGCTCTGCCAAGAATTGGATATCGTGCCGATCGTGGAACCGGAAATACTCATGGATGGTGTTCACGGCATCGAGCGCTGCGAAATTGTCACATCCAGGGTTCTCGATGCTGTGTTCACCGAGCTTGATGCCCACCACGTGCTGTTCGAGGGTATGTTGCTAAAGCCGAATATGGTTATTGCCGGCATGAAATGCGCGCGTCAGGAAAGCGTGCAGCAAGTTGCCGAGGCCACGATTCGTTGCATGATCCGCTACGTGCCGGCGGCTGTCCCTGGAATCGTATTCCTGTCCGGTGGGCAGAGTGCGGAAGACGCCACTGACCACCTGAACGCCATCAACATGATGGGCCCGCATCCGTGGCAAGTCAGCTTCTCTTATGGGCGCGCGCTGCAGGCACCGGTGCTTGCCGCCTGGAAAGGTCAGGAAAGCAATATGGCTGCCGCTCAGAAGACGTTCTTGAAACGCTGCCAGTTGAATGGCATAGCTCGCGACGGAAAGTATACCCGGGCAATGGAAACAACTGGATAATCAGCATGAATTATACGTAAATGAACTAACCCGCCGCAAGCAGCGGGGTATCACCAAGGATCGGGTCTTTTTATCGTCGCAAGCGACGGGGTATTAGACCCGATGCTTCGCAATAAAGGGTGGTGAAAGGATTAATTGGAAATGGCTATAGAAGTACTAACGCCTGAGTTAAGAAAAACAGCTTTTGAATTGGCTGCCGAAGTCGTTATTAAAGGAAATACAATATCAGATCAAAAAACAAAATTTCTGGAAGAACTTTTGACAAAAATGTCCATTGAAGCACAGTTTGCAACAACTATTATTGAGCGACTCACCAATCCTACTTTGTCACATTCTGTTAAACGGAGTTAATCGTTCTTTCATATATTGCTTTCTATAGGCAGAGTCGATCTGGTGAAGACGCTTGCTGCGCATCATCCACGAACTTGAGGCTGAGGCCAAGTGCCAATTCAAATACGAAAGCTTAACCAATACCCTGTTTCGGTGCTACAGGAGATCCAAAGGAGATATTGCATGGGCAATAAAGCCGGTTTATCGAATCCTGGCGTGGTGGTCTCGGTACGCGGCAGTGTCGTAGATATAAGGTTCGAAGCACATTTGCCGCCCATCTACTCGTTGCTGCACGCGCAGGAGGGGAAAATTGCCATCGAGGTTTTAGCTCAACTCGACGCGCATAGCGTGCGTGGTATCGCGCTGACCCCCACCCAAGGCCTCGCCCGCGGCATCGCGGTGGAAGACACGGGCGGGCCGTTGAAGGCACCGGTCGGCAAGGGAATTCTCTCGCGCATGTTCGACGTGTTCGGGAACGCCATCGACCGAGAAGGGGAAGTTTCGAACGTAGCGTGGCGTACCGTCCATCGGGCCCCGCCGCCGCTGGCACGGCGTTCCACCAAGTCTGAAATCTTCGAGACGGGGATCAAGGTCATCGATGTGCTCATGCCGCTGGAACGCGGCGGCAAGGCGGGACTTTTCGGCGGCGCGGGCGTGGGCAAGACGGTCTTGCTCACCGAAATGATCCACAACATGATCGGGCA
Source organism: Desulfosarcina sp. (assembly GCF_033791525.1). Lineage (GTDB taxonomy): Bacteria > Desulfobacterota > Desulfobacteria > Desulfobacterales > Desulfosarcinaceae > Desulfosarcina. The sequence goes on along the minus strand of NZ_JASJGN010000242.1, from coordinate 941 downwards.
CCAAGAGGGCGTAAGCATATTTTGCGGCATCGGCGAACGGTGTCGCGAAGGCGAGGAGCTTTACCGCGAAATGAAGGAAGCCGGCGTGTTGCCGAACATGGTGATGATCTTCGGTCAGATGAACGAGCCGCCGGGCAGCCGGTTCCGCGTGGGCCACGCCGCCCTTACGATGGCCGAGTATTTCCGGGACGACGAGCACCGTGATGTGCTGCTGCTGATCGACAATATTTTCCGGTTCATCCAGGCCGGCTCGGAAGTGTCCGGCTTGATGGGGCAGATGCCGTCGCGTCTGGGCTATCAGCCCACGATGGGCACCGAGTTCTCTGGTTTGGAGGAGCGCATCGCCAACACCGATACCGGGGCCATCACCTCCATTCTGGCGGTGTATGTGCCGGCAGACGATTTCACCGATCCGGCGGCGGTGCACACCTTCTCGCATCTCTCCGCATCGATCGTGCTCTCGCGCAAGCGGGCCAGCGAAGGCCTTTATCCGGCCATCGACCCGTTGCAGTCCAGTTCCAAAATGACCACGCCGGGCATCGTCGGTGATCGACATTATCGCCTCGCGCAGGAAATCCGGCGGACGCTTGCGCAATACGCGCAACTCAAGGACGTCATTGCCATGCTCGGCCTGGAGCAGCTATCGCCGGAGGACCGCAACGTGGTCGCCCGCGCCCGCCGGTTGGAGCGTTTTCTGACCCAGCCCTTTTTCACAACAGAGCAGTTTACCGGGCTGCAAGGCAAACTCGTCGGTATAAAAGACGCACTGAGCGGCTGTGAGCGTATCCTCTCTGATGAATTCAACGACTATCCAGAGAGTGCACTGTATATGATCGGGGCGATCGACGAGGCAAAGGACAAAGCTCAGCCCTCCTGACCTGGAGCAAAATCGCAGGCCAAAGCCGCGTAGAGCCCGACGGAAAAAAATAAAAATCAAGCGG
>NZ_JASJGN010000241.1:0-6316 GCF_033791525.1 Desulfosarcina sp. | reverse complement strand
TTAACAAATACGGTCAGCATGGCGCTCTCCTGGTGAAGCGTTTGCTATACATATGACCATTTACAGACCTTTTTTCAGCTCGTGAGATAAGAGCGGGCCATCGTTAAACCAAAAACGATGAGGCATAATCCGCCGCTTCCATCAGATAAGAGGGATGCTGCAGCCCGGTGGGTTCATAGTACTCATCGTGCGTATAGCGAAAGCCCAGTTTTATGAGAAGGAGACGTGAGGCTTCATTCTTCGGATGATGCCCGGCAAACAGCCCACCCAATTTGAGATCGGCAAACGCGTACCTGATGATTGCACGAGCTGCTTCAGTCGCGTATCCTTTACGCCAGAGGTCTGAACGCAAATGAAAGCCGATTTCGAAAATATTATTCGGACTATCGTACGGCCGCAGACCGCAGACCCCGATATGATCGTCGTTTTTCAACAAAAAAACAGGCCAGTACTGTACCCCCCATTCTCGTTCAACGGCAATCTCTTTAACAAACCGATCGGCTATCTGTTCCCTGGATAATTTGCCTCGAGCATCGATTCGTTTGGTGACCTCGATGTCGCTCCAAAGGCCGACCGCCAGATCAAGATCATTTTCAGCCCACTTACGAAAGCCAATCCGTTCGGTTTTTAAAAAATAGGAGTTTGGATTCATCGGTCATCCCGCCGAGAGCAGCACCTCGTCGTTCTCAAAGGCTTGGCGGCGGACGTTGGAAAACATCTCCAGCAGCTTTGGCACGGTGAGCTTGGCTTTGTCCGCACCGGAGACGTCGATGATTATTTCACCGGCATCCATCATGAGCAACCGGCTTCCGTAGGCGATGGCATGGTTCATGTTGTGAGTGATCATCATGGTGGTCAGGCGGTGCTCGGTGATGAACCGGGTGGTCAGGTCCATCACGATGGCCGCGTTGCTCGGATCCAGGGCAGCGGTGTGTTCGTCCAGCAGCGCAATATCCGGATTGGAGAGCACCATCATCAGCAGGGTCAATGCCTGGCGCTGGCCGCCGGACAGGGTGTTGATGTTCTCTTTCATCCGCGATTCCAGTCCCATCTTCAACTTCACCAGATGGCTTTTGAAATAAGCCCGCATTTTACGGTTGAGGCTGATGACCGGCCACTTGAAGCCCTTTTTGCAGGTGATCATCATATTGTCCTCCAGGGTCATGTTGGAGGCGGTGCCCGCAAGCGGATCCTGGAAAATCCGGCCCATGGTGATGGCCCGCTTGTACTCCGGGTGATTGGTGACATCCACCCCCTTGACCCAGACGCTGCCGGATGTGGGCAGCAGGTTGCCGGAAATCAGGTTGAAAAGGGTGGTCTTGCCTGCGCCGTTGCTGCCGATGATGGTGACGAATTCACCGGCACCCACGGTCAGGTTTAGATCCCGGATCACCGCTTTGGCGTTGGGGGTGCCCGCGTGGAAGGTGCAGTTGAGGTCCTGGAAGCGGATCATGCGGCGGTTCCTGCCTTCCCACGAATGCGGCGGTAGTTGGTCACGGCCAGGGAGGCGATGATCAGGATGCCCGCAATCAGCTTGAGGTCGTTGGGGGTCATGTTGATATAGTAGCCGTAAAAGCGGCCCAGGTACATGATGGCCTTGAACATAATCGCGCCCAGGATCACCCGCAGGGTAAGCATGCCGATGCGGTTGGACTTGATGATGAACTCGCCAAGCATCACCGAAGCCAGTCCGGACACCACGATCCCCTGCCCCAGGTTCACGTCGGCAAAACCCTGGTACTGGGCGGCGAAGGCACCGGACAGGGCCACCAGCCCGTTGGAAAGGCCCACACCGATGAGCTTGAGGGTTGCCGGATTCACCCCCTGGACCCTGACCATCTGTTCGTTGTTGCCCAGGGCACCGAACACGAGCCCCAAGTCCGTATGAAAGAACATGTCCAGGGCAAACTTGATGGCCAGGACGACCAGGGCGAAAAAAATCAGCGATGCCCAATCAGCCGGAATCAGGCCCTGGGTAGCCGCGGTGACGTGGGTGATGATCGTATCCACACGCAGAAGGGGCAGGTTGGCCCGGTTGCCCAGGATGCGTATGTTCACCGAATAGAGCATGGTCATGGTGAGAATGCCGGCCAGCAGGTGGGGTACCTTGAGCCGACTATGGATGGCCGCGGTGACGAAGCCGGCCAGGACACCTCCGGAAAAGGCCAAGAGCAGTCCCGCCAGCGGATGCATCCCAGCGGTCAGCGAGGTGGCCATAACCACCGCGCCCATGGGGAAGCTGCCGTCCACGGTCAGATCCGGGAAGTCGAGAATACGGAAAGTGAAAAACACTCCCAGGGCCATGATGGCGTAAATCAACCCTTCGACAAAAATTCCTTCAAGCATGATGGATCTGTCTTTTCATCGTGGCACAAAAGGCGGAAAGCCGAACCACCCCGGCTTTCCGCCTTCTGCTGTGAACATCAAAGCATTGGCTTTGGGCAACCATGCCTGCAATGCATCTTACCAGTGCTGGTTCAGAAATGGCAGACTGTGGTGCAAATCTGGACCGCAACATGCCGATTCTGGATGGGAACTATTGTTTGATCAGCTTGCCGTCCTCGAAGATGGTATTGGCCTTAGCGATGATATCTTCCGGGAAGGTCAACCCCAGTTCGTCGGCCACATCCAGGTTGATGAACAGGTCCACGTCCGACGCATCGGTCATGTAAATGGTGGGGATGGTGTCGGGTTTTTCCCCCTTGAGGATGCGGATCACCAGGCGGCCGGTGGCCTTGCCCATCTTGAAGTAGTCGAACCCCCAGGCGGCCAGCACCGGGGTCATTTCGGCGCTGCTGGGATCGGCCGACATGACCGGAATGTTGTACTTTTTGGCCACGCTGCTCACGGCGGCCAGGGCCGACACCACGGTGTTGTCGTTGGAGATGTAGATGCCGTCCACCCTGCCGGCGATGGCCTGAACGGCCTGCTTCACCTCGGCGGAATTGGATACGGTGGTTTCAACAAACTTGATGCCCATCTCCTTGCACACCTGCCGGGCGATGGCGGCCAGGCTGACTGCATTGGCCTCGCTGCTGGCGTAGACGTGCCCAAGGGTTTTGATGGGTTTGATGCGATTGAGCAGTTCGATCTGCGCTCTCACCGGGGTCATGTCGGAAATTCCGGTCACATTTTTCTCGCCTTTCTCCGTTGACCCGATCAATCCTGCAGCCACCGGATCGGTGACCGCACTGAAAATCACCGGACGATCCTTGAGTGTATTAACCAGAGCCTGGGCCGTCGGCGTGGCGATACCGACAGCCAGTGTCACATTCTCTGACTTGAACTTCTGGGCGATGGATGAGGCGGTCGACATTTCACCGTTGGCATTCTGCAGGTCGAACCGTGCATCGGGATACTGGGCCTTCACCACTTCCTGGATTCCCTTTTCAACGGCATCAAGGGCTGGGTGGGCAACGATTTTGGATATACCGATGAGGATCGGGTCAGACGCAGCAGCCGGTGCAGCAGACATCATTACAGAGATCGCGAACAAGACGGTCAAGGCACAGCAAAGCTTTTTCATGAACTTTTTCCTTTCCTTTCCACAGGATTTTTCCTATGTTCTGTCATACAGAAACGCTTACGACCGCCTCTTAAGTATATAGGAGGGCGGCCAAAATCAAGCTCTTTTTCCCCTGCGGTCACGGCAAGGACTCATTGCGCAACCCAAGTTGAGCGGTTGTTGAGCCTGCCGCAGAACCAAGGAAGCTGGCATTCCGCTATAGTGGACGATGCGGGATTTCGGCTGACGCCGGTTATGCGGTGATCCGCCTGAGGCGGATAAAGATCGGCAATCCCAACGGGTTTCAAATTTTTAAGATCGGTAAACCGCAAAAGCAAAGCATACAGACCAATTATGGTATCTGTAAAAAATTGAAACGCTCAGTTTGGGTGCAATTATTCCTTGCCGAGACGCTTGAATAAAACACGAATGAACCCGGCGGCATCCTACCGAAGCAAAAGGGCCATCTTCATGAAAACTGTCACCCGGGAACTGATTGACCTCTTCGCCCAGACCGAGGACCGCAAAGAAATGGAAGTGCTGTTCCAGGAGATTTTCACGCCTAGCGAGATCGATACGCTCACCCTCCGCTGGCAGTTGCTCAAAGACCTCTACGAAGGCAAGACCCAGCGCAAAATAGCCGCCGAGCACAAAATCAGCCTGTGTAAAATCACTCGGGGCTCCAAGCTGCTCAAAGCCAAAGGAAGCTACCTGAAAAAGGTGCTGGACGACCTGTACGGCAACAGGAAAAACAATTGATCGGCGCTTGAAAAAGGTGGTTCAGCGTTCGTCCAACCAGGAGATAACGGGGGGCCTGCGCAGAGGCAGCCGTTGGTAGATAACCCCACGGTGGATGCAGCGGCACAAATGCCGTCCCGATTGCAGGTCTTCTCGTCTACGGTCAACAACGTCATTTTTCGCCTTTGCAATAGAATCTTCGTTTCAATAGCATCTGTGAAACGGCTTCCCGGAATTACTGGTTCAGGATGGCTTCAATGGCGTAGCGGCCCAATTGCGTGTGGTGCAGCACATTGCCGAACGGCGCCATCGCCCCAGGTGAGCCCTTGGCGAAAACGAGCACAGGCGTAGCGGTGTGTGTGCCTGTATTCCAGACCACCATTTGGTCAGCCGCCACTTCCCTTGCCAGCAGATTCTGACGGTTGTCATCGGTCTGATAAACGAAAAAGGCGCCGGTTGAACCCATTTTGGGCACCATCTTGGCCCCCAACGTACTGTGCCCCTCCATGTAAAACGGATTCTCTTCGATTGCCAGGATGGTGGCGGCCTGCGCTTCACTGATGGCGAATTCCGTATATTGATTGACAAGTTCCGCCAGTTTGGCCGGTGTCTGTTGATCCTTGGGCAGGTTGTCGAATCTACCCCGAAAGATTTCGCGATAGCTTATTTTCTGGTTGTAAATCTTATCCAGAACCTCAGGATGGCCAAAGTTATAGTTGGGTTTGAATTCGCTTGTGTTAAACAGGGACCCGGGCAGCCGCCGGCCCTGAGGAAGGTCGCTGGCACTATAGCTGATCCCGAATCCGCCGGTGGTATGGTCAGCCGTCACGATGATGAGGGTGTCATCTCGATTGCTGGCCCAGTCCAAGACATAGTCGACGGTCTCGTTGAGCATCAACAGTTCATGGAGCATCGATCCAGTATCGTTATTGTGAGCGGCCCAGTCGATCTGGCCAGCCTCGATCATAAGGAAAAAACCCTTGTCGTTTTCCGAAAGTACCTGCAGCGCCTTGGCGGACATCTCTTTCAATGTAGGAATGGTGCGGTTGAGGTCATCCTGGCTATGGGTCACCGTGATGCCATCCGGCATGGCCGAGTAGGCGAAAAGGCCCAGCAATTTGCCTTGCGCCGTTTCCATCTGGGATCGGTTAAAAGCCAATGAATAGCCCTTTGCGCGAGCCTCGAAAAGTAAATTGCGACTGTCCTTGCGTTTGGATTTAATTTTAACGGAACCCTGAGTGATCTGCTCTAACTCTTTGCGTACAGCAGAGTTCTCATCATTGGCTTTTTGGGGAATCCAATGACGCAATCCCCCCGAGAGCATAACATCCGGTCCGGCATTCAACATGTCAACGGCAATCGCGTTTTCCAGGTTCCGATGGGGCTGATGGGCGGCAAAGGAGGCCGGTGTCGCATGGGTCAGACGCGTATCGGAAACCAGCCCGGTGGATTTTCCCGTTTTGATCGCTTTTTCGAGGATCGTTTCCACCGCATTGCCGTTCTGGTCCGATCCGATCATTTCGGATCCGGCAAACTGGCCGGTTGCCAGTTGTGTACCAGCCGCAGCCGAATCCGTAACCAGAGCACCGCTGGGGTAGGTCAGCGAAATCCCCATCACGCCCCCCTCATCCATAATTCGGTCAAAGGCCGTTCTTCTATCCTTGATCACCGAGTTGGGTGCCTGCCTGGCGTATGAAAGCAGCAGCCCGACCTGTTCCGGCCCCATACCATCGGCGATAATCAAAACGACATTTTTCGTCTGCGCCTTTGGGTCAGTATCGGCCGCAGGTCCCTGTAGCCGGGCGCAGCCGCTTGCGACCATGAAGATAATCAACGTTAGTCCTGCAATCTGATATACGCGCCCTCTCATCCTATGCCCCTTTTGTGCTTTCGCCGGTATGACCAAAAACGAAATGATCGACTGCTTCCCATTTCACTCGGATCTCCCGGTCGACTTTTTTATTTCCTCATCCCGCAGCACGCGACGCAGCACCTTGCCCACGTTCGATACCGGAATGGCATCGCGAAATTCAACGGTCTTGGGCCTTTTGTAGCCGGCCATGTTGGCTTTGC
>NZ_JASJGN010000240.1:0-3069 GCF_033791525.1 Desulfosarcina sp. | reverse complement strand
GGTCGCGGGTGAATGTGACCGGCCTTGATTTTTCACCGGGCATGCTTGGCCTGGCCCAGGAGAAGATCCGCCGGAATCAAAACAGCTCGATCTCCCTGCTGGCCGGCGACGCCCTGGCGCTGCCCTTTGGCGAAGCATCCTTTCATGCAGTGACCATCGCCTTCGGCATTCGCAACATCCAGGATAAAGCCGGCGCGCTGAGGGCTTTCTATAAGAGCCTCATGCCTGGCGGGATGTTGCTGGTGCTGGAACTGGCCACACCGAAAAAAACCCGCCTGCGCGAGGCCTATCTGGCTTACTTTCAAAAAGTGCTGCCAACCATCGGCCGCCTCTTTTCCAGGCACAGCTTCGCCTATTCCTACCTGCCCGATTCGGTTTCCCGGTTCCCGGCAACCGATGTTTTTATGACCATCATGGCGGAAGCGGGCTTTTCACATGTCACCTGTCGTCGCATGACACTGGGAATCGCCAACCTGTTTGCAGGGGTTAAACCTTGACGGATTCGTAAGAAGCCCGAGATCAAGGCTTGCGAACCCTGAGAATACCGCTATCGCGGGTGCCGCAGGCAGCGGACTTACGGTACGCCGCAGTGAAGAAGGATGAAGCGTAACGCAGATATCGGGCTTCTTACGAATCCGTCGGAAATGCGACTGTTTGCGGGGGTTAAACCTTAACCGCTGTTGAAAAAAAAGATGGCTCTGAATGACTGTACCGAGGATTAATGCGCTTGCTGTTTGTCACACATGCGGCGCATGCATCTGAAAAAAGTTGTCCCACAGAAAATCCAGCCGTTCACCGGCCTCCGTCAATGAGACTGCCGCCCATATCGGTTCCCCGGTCTCAGCGGTCCCGGTGATTTCACAAAGCTTCAGCCGCTTCAGTTTTCCCAGGGCATCTTCGATTTCGAAATCGATGGGGGTGTCGTAGGTCGCTTTAACCCAGACTTCAATGGCATCGTCCAGCGCTGCAGCGGTCATCCCCGCTTGGGTTTCAGCCAGGAAAACATATCCCAGCAGGGCCTCCTTAAACTCCTCTTCCTCCGCATCGGCAATGATGTGGTAAAAAACGCCGGCATTGTTGTCCAAATTCTTAAAGTAGAGATTATCACCCAGGGTTTTCATAAATTTGATTTTGCGGTTTTTATAGCTGTTCCACTGTTTGAAAAGAAAAGCCCCAATCGCGGCCAGGGCCGTTACCCCGCCCACCATGCCGGAAATTTCCACTGGACCCAATGGCGGGATCTTGCCGCCACTGGCGACAAGGGACCGGGTCATCAGCCATAAAATACTCGCCATGGCAACCAGTCCCGCACCGGCCTTCAATAAAACCGTAACACCGCCACCGACGGCAACACCGCCCATGAACAGTTTATCCTTTAGCTTCATTCGAACCTGAGCGTTGGGAAACAGCATCTCCAGATCCCCTTTGGGTATGTTCTTGAAGAGCTTCACGATCATGGTTCCCGGATTGAAATTAAGATCTTTGCGTCCGCGGGCCTGAAAATATGATTCATCCTTGTACTTGATGAGCAACGCCACCCTGTCGTATACGGTGATATCGAGGGTCTCTTCTTTGAACAGCCATTTTCTGCGCTTGATCCGATCGGATTGAGCTCCCCTCCTAAAGACCAATTGATTCTCAAAATCCTCGAAATCAACCAACAGGTTGATCTTGAAGAGCGATTCCCGGTTCATGGCGTATGTCAGATCGGTTGCGGTGATTTGTTGATAGTTGGCCTGATTCAACACTTCTTTAAATGCCGCCATGAGCCGGTTTTCATGAGCTTTGCGTGCTTCATGGGAAACGTGTCGGAGGCTCACCGTATCGTTGTCAGGGTTAAACGGGTAATAGTTTTCCTTAAGCGTCTCTGTTTTCGCATGAAATTCAAAATGGAAGAGACTATTCAGGATGGTGCTGAAGCGAAGAAAGGCATCTCGGTCCTTGGGTGTGACCATCTTGCTGTTGGCTAAACCATCTACGAGGTCCGCTTTGCGGATGGGAATGAATCGTTCTCTAATTGAAGGGTCTGCCACCATCAATCCTCCCAATCCAAGGTGCGCTGAACCGCCTTTTTCCAACCCCGGACACCGGCCTGGCGCACATGATCATCCATCTGTGGCTGCCAGATCTTGTCTACCGACCAGTATCGTTTCAGATCCTCCATGGAGGCCCAGTATCCCACGGCCAAGCCCGCTGCATAGGCGGCTCCCAGGGCCGTGGTTTCGGTGATGGCCGGCCGGATCACCGGCACGTTGAGCAGGTCAGACTGAAACTGCATGAGCAGCTCGTTGGCCACCATCCCCCCATCGACTTTAAGGCTGTTGAGTTCAACGCCCGAATCCTTTTTCATGGCCTCCATAATGTCCAGGGTCTGGTAGGCGTTGGCCTCCAGTGCAGCGCGGGCGATGTGACCCTTGTTGACATAACGGGTGAGGCCGGCAATAACCCCGCGGGCATCGGAGCGCCAGTAGGGAGCAAAAAGGCCGGAAAAGGCCGGAACGATATATGCGCCGCCGTTGTCGTCCACCGTTCGGGCCAGCGTTTCCACCTCCGCTGCCGACGCGATCAGCCCCAGGTTGTCCCGCAGCCACTGCACCAGGGCGCCGGCAATGGCCACCGACCCTTCCAGGCAATAAACCGGTTTTTCCCCACTGATCTGGTATCCCACGGTAGTCAACAGGCCATGGGCGGACTGGACCGGTTCAGTGCCCGTATTGAGCAGCATGAAACAGCCGGTGCCGTATGTATTTTTAGCCTCGCCGACCCCAAAGCAGGTCTGGCCCACCAGGGCGGCCTGCTGGTCTCCCAGTGCACCGCACACCGGCACCGTCGCCCCCAGCGGACCCTCCTTCAGAGTATGGCCCCAGGTGTTTTTGTCGATGGAAGGCACGATGCGCGGCATCATCTGCCGGGGAATGCCCAAGATCTTTAGGATTTCATCATCCCAGGCCAGGGTCTCCAGGTCCATGATCAGGGTCCGTGAGGCATTGGAGACATCGGTTACATGGGCGCCACCGGCCGCACCGCCGGTGAGCTGCCAGATAACCCAGGTTTCGATGGTGCCGAAAA
>NZ_JASJGN010000239.1:0-18896 GCF_033791525.1 Desulfosarcina sp. | reverse complement strand
GTGTTACGCTGATGCATGAAGGAACCAGAAAACCGGAGGGGGATGTGCGAGCGCCATTAAGGCCACCGGCCAGATTGGGGTCTGGACGGTCAATCAGGCATCCGGTTCCTAAGTCCACAGGACTGCGCGTAACCCGGCAATCTTTGATATGGAGAAGCGTCACGGAGATAAACAAGTGAAACATGTAAAAGTGATGAAACAGGTCTATGAACCGAGACGACTGCGAAAGGCATGGCAACAGGTAAGGCAGAATGCCGGGGCAGCGGGACTAGACCAAATGACGGTGGAAGCGTTTGAGCAACGCAAGGATGAGCTTTTAGCGTTTATCCACGAGAAGCTCAAATCAGGAACCTACCGTTTCAAACCTGCTCGAAGGACCTTGATACCCAAAGAAGGCGACTCAAAGATGCGGAAGTTAGGCATACCCGTAGTGATGGATCGAGTGGTCAGCCAGAGCATCAATCTGGTATTTCAGGAGATATTTGATCCAGACTTCACGAAGTCCAATTATGGGTTCCGCAGAGGTCACAGCCAGCGTCAGGCCATCTATCATGTCCAAATGATTGTTAAAGAGGGCTATGAATGGTGCGCGTCGATCGATCTGGCCAGGTTTTTCGATGAAATCCCCCACAACCTTATTCTAAAGCTCGTACGCAGGAAGATAGCGGATGAGCGGCTGATAACGTTGATTGCAAGAGCGTTAAAAGCGGGGATAATGGTGGCGGGGAAACTCGAAAAGACAACCAAGGGTTGCCCTCAAGGGTCTCCGCTCTCGCCGATGTTGTCCAATATTGTCTTGAACGAACTGGACCAGGAACTGGAGAAAAGAGGCCATCGGTACTGTCGTTGGGCAGACGACTTTCTGGTTTTGTTAAGATCGGAAAGAGCTGCAAAGCGGGTAATGGAAGGAATTACCGGACACCTGGAGAACAATCTGAACCTTCCTGTAAATAAGGCGAAGAGCCAGGTGGCATTGGTCAAGGATGTGCCTTTTCTTGGCTTCCAAATTCTGCGGGAAAAGATCAGGGTAAGCAATAAAGCCCGCCTTAAATTCAAGGCTAAGGTCAGGGAATTAACCCGCAGGAACAATCCATTGTCCATGTACCAGGTCATCCAAGAACTGAATGTGTATTTAAAGGGTTGGGTCGGGTATTTTCGTATTCAGGAGTTCCGCATATTATTCAGAGACCTTGACGGGTGGATACGCAGCCGTCTCAGATCCATGCAACTGAAGAAATGGAAGAACCCACGGAAATTCCAGAGAATGATGATACGGTCCGGTTATAAACCCCACGAAGCACGCCGGGTCTGGGTAAAGATGAATCGATGGCAATCGGTAATGCGCAAAGAGGTGCGGTTTGTAATGAACCTCCAATGGCTTAGAAGGCAGGGACTGATCTTTCTACATGACTTTACACAAAAGCAACAACCTCTTGAATTAACATTCAGTCGCTAATCGAAGAGCGGCTTACCTGGCCGGTACGAGCCGTTCTGTAGGGAGGGGGTAGCCGGAAGGCTGCCTCCTACCAGATAACGGAAACTACCAGATTATAGCGTCGCAAGCGACGGGGTATTTGACCCGCTGCTTCGCAATAAATAACAATGACTAAAAATCAAAATAACAAACAACTGTTTGTTTTTGATCTTATTTGAATTTTGGAAATTGTAATTTGGAATTTTTTTGAAATTTGGGTTTTGTGATTTGTTATTTGCTTGAGACCAGGTGCTTGCAATGTGTTGATTCCGGTCTGCCCGAGTTATGTGGTGGTAGATAGCCCTTCCCTGGGAAAAACAAAGTCGGATCCCTTGGGACAGGATTCATTATTCTCTGCGCGATATGGTAGAATTATGACGTTGGCTGCGAACATAACCCTGGCCGCTCTGGTGCAGCAGGTACTCGTCGGTCTGAGCCGAACCACCATCCTCTTCATCGTGGCCTCCGGCCTGAGCCTGGTGCTCGGTGTCCTGCGGATTCCCAATGTGGCCCACGGGTCCCTTTACATGACCGGCGCTTTTGTCACCTACACGGTGGCTACGCTTTTCGGTCAAAGCACCCTGGGTTTCTGGCTGGCCCTGATTGTCGCTCCGTTGGTGGTCGCCCTGTTAAGTTTTCTTGTAGAGCGAGGGTTGTTCTGTCACCTTTACGAACGTGAGCATATGATGCTCCTTTTGTTCACCTTCGCCTTTTCGCTCGTGATCGGGGATATGGTCAAGTTGATCTGGGGATCGGATTACCGGAGCCTGGCCGCGCCGCTGTTTTTGCAAGGATCATTTTCGATCTCCGGATTTCCTTTCCCGCGCTACAACCTGTTTCTGCTGATCATCGGGCCACTGGTGGCAGCCGGCCTGTGGTTTCTGACCAACAAGACCAAAATCGGGAAAATCGCGCGAGCCGCTGCCGTCGACAGGGAAATGGTCGGTGCCATCGGCATCAATGTCAGTTGGGTGTTTGCCGCCGTATTCGTTATCGGCTGCTATCTGGCGGGATTAGGCGGTGCGCTGGTGGCTCCCACCCAGAACATTACCCAGGGCATGGATCACGCCATCATCATCGAGGCCTTTCTGATTGTCATCATCGGCGGTCTCGGAAATATTTGGGGCGCCCTTTTAGGCGCGCTGATTTTCGGACTCACCGATTCGATCGGGATACTGATATGGCCCCAGTTTGCCATCGTCTTTCCGTATGTGGCGGTAGTCATCGTGCTGCTTTTTCGCCCGAAAGGGCTGCTCAAATCGACCTGGTAGGCAGTGTTCATCGTGTTTAAAGCTCTGTTTGGCGTTAAGACGGCCATTGTTGGTATGATTCTGCTGGCGCTGCTCCTGCTGTTGCCTCAGTTTTTACCGCGGTTTTACGTCTACCTTATCGCGCTGATTTTCGCGATCGCCCTTCTGGCTACCAGTCTCAACATGGTGCTTGGCTATGGCGGCATGTACCAGTTTCATCATGCGGTGTTTTACGGGGTGGGTGCTTACGCCTTTGCCCTTTTTGCCGTTAAATCCGGATTGCCCCTTTGGATAGGTTATCTGATCGCCCCTTTTTGTTCCGCTGCACTCGGGCTGGTGATGGGGCTGATCACCGTGCGATTGAACCAGCTCTACTTTGGCATGCTGCAGATTTCGCTCGGATCCCTGGTTTGGGCCATCACCTACCGCTGGTATTCATTTACCGGCGGCGATGACGGTATCCATGGAATCCCCTTGCCGGACCTGGTCGGATCGTCCACCGGGGCATACTATTTCAATTTGATCGTTGTGGTCACCTGCTTTGTGTTGATGTATATGATCGTCAATTCGCCCTTCGGCCGGATTTTTCAGGGAATTCGCGATAATCCCGAACGGTGCCGGGCCGTCGGTGTCAATGTTCAGAAACAGCAACTGGCCGGCCAGACCATCGCCGCTTTTTTTGCGGGGGTGGCCGGTACGCTCTTTGTGACTGTTGAAGGCTCGGTGTTCCCGGATCTGATGTTCTGGACCCTCTCCCTGGAGATTCTGATCATGTGCCTGCTGGGTGGCTGGTTTATCTTTCTGGGCCCTGCGTTGGGTGCCGCCATCATCATCAGCCTGAGAACGTTTGTTGGGATTTACACGGAATACTGGACCCTGATACTGGGCATCGTATTAATGCTGCTGATCTTCTTTCTGCCGGAGGGGGTTCTCAGCCTGTTTCTTAAAAAGGCAGATCCGTCCGGAAAAAGGGAGGGGTAAATGCTTCGCGTCGAATCCCTGAAGAAATCCTTCGATCGATTCCTGGCGGTCGACGGCGCCACCCTCGAGGTTGCGGCGGGGGAGGTGGTCGCCGTGATCGGGCCCAACGGCGCTGGCAAGACCACCTTGTTCAACCTGATCACCGGCCAGTTGGCTCCGACCTCCGGGGCCATCTGGTTCAAGGAAGAGAATATTGCCGGCCTGCCGCCCCATCGGGTTTGCCGCAGGGGCATCAGCCGATCCTACCAGGTGGTCAATATTTTCCACCGCTTGACGGTATTTGAGAACGTTCAGGTGGCCGTCCTCTCCCACCGCCATAAAACCTTCAATATTTTAAAGCCGGCTAAACTCATGGCGGTCGGAGAGACCCGGCAAATACTCGACAGTGTCGGCCTGCTCGACAAGGCGGAAATGACCAGCGGGGCGCTGTCTCATGGAGATCAGAAAGTCCTCGAGATTGGGATTGCCCTTGGCAACCGTCCCGAACTGCTCATCCTCGACGAGCCCACTGCCGGCATGTCACCCGAAGAAACGGCGGTGACGCTGCGGTTGATGAAGCGGTTGTCCGGGGAACTGGGACTGACGATCCTCTTTTGCGAACACGACATGGGCATGGTCTTTTCCATTGCCAACCAGATTATGGTGATGCAGCATGGGGGAACGATCATCCAGGGACCACCTGATGACGTCCGCAACAACCAGTTGGTGCGCGAAGCCTATCTCGGAGGCGCAGACGAATGCTCCGTGTAGAAAACATACACACCTACTACCAGTTAAGCCACATTCTTTTTGGCGTCTCCCTTGACGTTGGTCAGGGTGAAATCGTCTGTTTGCTGGGGCGCAACGGAGCGGGCAAAAGCACAACCATGAAGAGCATCATGGGGTTAACACCCCCTAAAAAAGGAGTCATTACATTTAAAGGCATGGACTGTACCGGCCAAAAACCGTATCTGATGGCCCGCATGGGCATTGGCTTTGTTCCCGATGATCGCCGGGTCTTCGCCGATCTTACGGTTGGAGAGAACCTTGAGATCTCCGAGCGCAACGTTCAAGAAGGCGGATGGAACAAAGACCGCGTATACGATTTTTTCCCCGCATTGAGAAGGATTGATGCCCGGCGGGCCGGATTTCTCAGCGGTGGTGAGCAGCAGATGCTGACCATCGCCAGGGCGCTTATGACAAACCCGGATTTTATCCTACTCGATGAACCCACGGAAGGGTTGGCCCCCCTGATCGTGAATATGCTTGAAGAGCAAATCGCCCGCCTGAAGGAAAGCGGGCTCACCGTTCTTCTGGCGGAACAGAATCTCGAAGTCGCCCTTCGGCTCAGCGACCGCGGCTATGTCATCGACAACGGGGCCATCCAGTATCACGGTACCCGTGATGATCTGAGCTGCAACGAAGCGGTCCGCAACAAATATTTGTGTGTCTAATTCTCTATCTGGAAAGTTGGATCTTCACCCAAATAGGTTAGTCGCTTGATGGGGTCCAAGGGTTCGAGGATCCAAGGGGTCGAGTGAAAAAGCGTTGATAAACCGTTCTTGTGTCAACCCTGTGCAGAAGGGATCCAGGGATGATAACCAAAAGTCATCAGGATTCTCGTTTTCGGTGTGAAGGACATGCTTTGAGTGTGATTCAGCTTCGCTGTGCGCGTTTTTATTGAGCACATTCATGGCGGTTTAGGTATGGTCGGGATAGGGAGTCTCAATTGCCACTGAAATTGTCATTATCGTTTTTTTTCACTCGAACCCTCGACTCCTTGAGTCCTCGAACCCTTTTTCCCCAACTCCTGTGGAGATGAACCGGAAGTTGATAAAATGCGCGTAACCCTATTTGTGCAATGCCTGGTGGACAGCCTCTATCCCGAAGTGGGCGAGGCGATGGTGGCGCTATTCAACCGGCTCGGCCTGTCGGTGCGTGTCCCCGCCGATCAGACCTGCTGCGGACAGCCAGCTTTCAATGCCGGTTATCGCAAGGTGGCCAGGGCGGCGGCCAAGCGATTCATCAAAATCTTCGAAGATGCCGAAGCGGTTGTCTGCCCCTCCGGATCTTGCGTCAGTATGGTCAAACACCACTATCCCGAACTTTTTGAAAGCGATGTAACCTGGTTCGACCGGGCCGTAAGTATCGGCCAACGAACATTTGAACTCAGTCAATACTTGGTGGATGGCCTCGGGATCGATGATGTGGGCGCCTCTTATGACGGCAAGGTGACCTACCATGACTCCTGTCACCTGTTAAGAGGACTGGGCGTCGCCGAACAACCGCGACGTTTGATAAGAAACATCCAACGCGCAGAACTGGTTGAGATGAAAGACGCGGACAAATGCTGCGGCTTCGGGGGCACCTTTGCCGTTAAATATCCGGACATATCCGTCGCCATGGTCGACGAAAAAATAAGCAACATTATTGCGTCCGGCGCCGGCACCGTCACCGGCTGCGATATCAGCTGCTTGATGAACATCCAGGGAAGACTGAGCCGTATCGGGTCTCCGGTGAAAACAATCCACCTGGCACAACTGCTGGCCGGTTGACGCTGGTCCATTTTATAGGTTCAGCGTTCTCCGTTCCGAGTTCAAAGGTATTGAACCCCGAACTTCTGAACCTTCGCGTGTACCGATGGCGACCCATACATCGATGAAAAGAGCCGCCGATTGAAACCCTCTTCATATCAACATAGCGCACAAGCAGCGATCAACGATCCGGTGCTGCAACGGGCCCTGGCCAACCTTCAGCATCGCCTCGGCCGGGGGGCGGCCGAGGGTTACCGCCGATTCCCGGAGGGCCCGGATTTGCGGCTCAAAGGCCATGCGATCAGAATGAAAGCCATTGAAAACCTGGATATCTTATTGGACGCGCTGGCCGAAAAGATAGGAAAAAACGGGGGACATGTTCATTTTGCCCCTGACGGCGACACCGCAGTAAAGCGGTGCATCGAGATTGCCCGCACCCATCGCGTTTCCCTGGCGGTCAAAGGCAAGTCGATGCTCACTGAAGAGATCGGGCTCAACCCGGCGCTTGAGGCCGCCGGTATTGAAACGGTGGAAACCGACCTGGGCGAATACATCGTACAGCTTGCCGGCGAAGCACCGTCGCACATTATCGCCCCGGCCATCCATAAGAGCCGAGAAGCAGTCGGCCGCCTTTTTGCGGATAAACTCGGCATCCCTTATACGGACGACCCACCCGCGTTGACGCTTGCGGCAAGACAAGCACTGCGTAAGAAGTTCCTTAAAGCGGATATGGGAATTTCGGGATGCAATCTCGCCTGCGCCGAAACCGGGCATATCACCACCGTTTCCAATGAAGGCAACATCCGCATGGCCACGACCTTGCCGAGGGTGCATGTGGCATTCATGGGCATGGAAAGAATCGTTGCCGACCTCAAAGACCATGCAATTCTCTTCAGGCTTTTGTCCATGGGCGCGGCAGCACAGGAAATGGCGGGCTACGTGAGCTACATCGGCGGCCCCGCAATACAGGGGCGCATCGACGGCCCCGAGGCGTTTCATCTGATCATCGTCGATAACGGCCGCAGCCGAATCCTGGCGGATACGGACTTCAGGGAAATGCTCTGCTGTATCCGTTGCGGTGCCTGTCTCAACATGTGCCCGGTATACGGAAAGATTGGCGGGCATGCATATGGGTCCGCTTATTCAGGACCGGTTGGGGCGGTGGTTACCCCACTTCTCACCGGCATCAACCAGGCCAGTGATCTTTGCCTGGGAGAGTCTCTGTGCGGGGCCTGCATGCCGGCCTGCCCGGTCAATATCAATATCCCCCGAATGCTTCTTCTGCTTCGCACCAAACTGGCCGAAGGGGATAAGCCCTGGAACGTCAAAATTAAGAGCCGGGCGGAACAGGCTGCCTTCACCGTGTGGTCCTACTTGATCCGCAACCGCTATCTTTATGACATTTTTCTTAAAGGCGCCTATATCGGTCAGCACGTTCTGCCCGGAACGCATTCCATGATCAGCCGGCTTCCCCTTGCAGGCAAGGGCTGGACCCAGGGCCGCGATCTGAAACGGTTGGCTTCCCGCAGTTTCATCCAACGCTACAGCAACGAAAATGGTCGCAGGAAAATGAAATGAGATCATCTGGTCGGGTTGAATTTATTGAAACGATTAGAAAGGCGCTCGACCGCAACGATCCCGGTGAACGGTCGCTGGATGATATCATCCAAAATGAGCCGGATGCTACTGATGTCGGGCTTCTTGAAACCATCGCAAGCCGGGACACGCGGTCACATCTGGCTCTGCTTGATAGGCTCATTAACGCCGGTAAACGGGTGAATGTGAGGGTCCTCACCGCAAAAGACGCGGTTTCTGCCGCTACCTCGATTTCGAAGATAGCTGCCGATAAAAACGCTGAATGGGGCGATCGGAAGTTGGTGGTGGCATGGGATCATCCGCTCGTAAAAAACATGGCACTCCCCACCGGCCTTAAGCCGTTGGACATACCCGTCTATTTTCCGTACATCAATCTTGGGGACACCGATCGGCAGGAGGCCTTTCGTAGACATGCTGAAGAGGCTTTCATCGGTATTACCTCGGCCGACTATTGTATTGCGGAAACAGCAACCTTGACCATGAAAACCCGTCCCGGGCAGCCTCGTTGCGTCTCACTGCTGCCATCTATCCATATAGCGATTATTCGGTTGGAGCAGATTCTCACAAACCTCAAAGAGCTATACACACTGCTTAAATGGAACCCAACGGAGCAGGCCGAAGGCATTACCCACTGCATGACGTATATTACCGGTCCCAGCAAAACAGCGGATATCGAAGCCACCCTTGTCCACGGAGCCCACGGCCCGCGGGAGCTAAGCATTATTGTTCTGACCGGTTGAGTCCATTCCTCCGATGGACTTTGACCACCGTGGCCGATTCAAATCAATGCAGTCAAATCACTTTGCGACCAGGCCAAAGCTACCTATGGACTGATGCCCCTGAGCAGTATCCGATCGCTGCCATCCTGCCTCAACCCGCAGTTTACTCCGGGGTCCTGCCACCAAGATCCTTCATGTTGAACAGCACGTCGTGGTCCCAGTAGGACTGCTCCAGTCTGGCCTGGTGTGCTTTCAGGGCATCACCCTGCCGGCTGGCCAGTTCGTGGACCAGGTAGTTGATCAGGCAGGACATGGGGGTGGGGCTGCCCAAAAAGGGTATCAGCTTGGACGCGGCAATCAGGTTGTGGTCGGCGAATTGGAGCACCGGGCAGGTGGCGCTGTCGGTGATCACCACCAGGGTCTGCCCCAGGCGGTTGACCAGCTTGCCCAGGCGAATCAGTTCATTGGGGTAGCGGGAGGTGGCGATAATCACGACAACGCTGTCCGCCGGGGCGATGGTCAGCCAGTCGATGGTGGTGCGGTCGCTGCCCTTCATGATGTGAATGTTCTCCCGCACCTTGGTCATGGCCCAGCCCATATAATAGGCCAGGGTAAAGGAGAGCCGCGAGCCGATCACGTAAACCGGCACCCGTCGGTCCAATACGTCGACCACCGCTGCCATGGTTTCGACGTCAAGGGAATGATAAAGCTGCTGGAGATTGTCGATCTCCTCGGCAACGGTTCTGCGGAATCGGACAGCACCGGGTGCCTTCATGTCCGCGATATCCAACCGGTCCAGCAGGGTCAGCTCGGTGTCCACGAAATCTCGCAGGGCCTGTTGAAAATCGCTGTAGCGGTCATAGCCGATGCCGGAAACGAACCGTACCACGGTGGCCTCGCTCACCTCACAGGCTTCAGCCAGTTCCTTGGTGGTCATGAATACCGCTTTACGCGGCTGGGATATGATATACTCCCCTAAAATTCGCCCTTTAGGCGTGAGCCCTTCGATGCTTTCGGAAATTTTCTCGATCAAGGGGTGCAGTTTTAACCTTGTCACAATGGCCTCCACTCATATGTTGTATGAAAAACATTCAAAAGAACAAAACCTTTCATCAATTTTCAGCCAATATTCCATTTATATGACCCTTGTCGATACCAAATCAAAGGTCGGCTCAAGCGCACAATAATAAACTCGTGATCAATCCGAAATGCCATTAAGTCATTTATATTATTTTAGTTTAGCTTAATTTCAATACATGGCTGTCATTCGCCGAAATGGCCAACCAAAAAATTGCACGGAGTTGAATCTTTATATTTGACTTTTATAATTTCATATGAAAGAAAAACATTCAATATATTCCTTCACCCATAGCCCATGATTTATATATTTTGATGATTCCAGCAACAGAAGATCGAGGTTGGAATACAGGGGTATCATCGCATGATCATCATCGGAGAACTGATCAACGCCAGCCGAAAGGCGATCAAGGCGGCCATCGAGGCGCAGGACGCGGCGGCCATCGGCAAGGTGGCCCGTGACCAGGCCGAGGCCGGCGCGGATTACATCGACGTCAATGCGGGCATCTTCGTGGGCAAGGAGCCCGAGTACCTGCGCTGGCTGGTGGAAACCGTACAGCAGGCGACGGACAAGCCCTGCGCCATCGACAGCCCGGACCCGTCGGCCATCGAGGCGGCCCTTTCCGCCCACCAGGGAACGCCCCTGATCAACTCGATCAGCCTGGAGAAGGAGCGCTATGACAAGCTCATGCCGATCATCGCCGGCACGGACATGAAGACCATCGCCCTTTGCATGAGCGATGCAGGCATGCCCCAGACCGTGGACGACCGCATGAAGATCGCCGACCGTCTGGTGGGCGGGCTGGTCAAGAACAACATCCCAGTGGAGAATATATTCGTCGACCCGCTGGTTCAGCCGCTGTCGGTGGACAAGAGCTTCGGGGTGGAGTTCATCAACACCATCGAACGGATCGTGAGCGCCTATCCGGGCATTCACACGGCCTGCGGGCTGAGCAACATTTCATACGGGCTGCCGGCGCGCCAGTTCATGAACCGGACCTTCATGACCATGGCGATTGCCAAGGGCCTTGACGGGGCGATCATCAACCCGCTGGACGGCCGCATGATGGCCACTATCATCGCCGCCGAAGCCCTGGCCGGCCGCGACAACTTCTGCATGAACTACCTCAAGGCCTTCCGGGCCGGTATGTTCGAATAGAACACATCTCAAAAATAGTCTAAGTGCCCATAGCGGCGTCATGCAACGCCAAAACATGTTCAACTATAAAAACCATTAAACAGGAGCAGTAAAATGAACTCGAAGGGTCTCAGCGGCGGCATATACAAACCCTTGTCACCCGAAGGGATTGACACAATCCACAACGCATCAATGACAATCCTGGAAAAAACCGGTATCGCCTATGAAACCGGATTGGATGCAACAGTAGATATGTTGGCCGACGCGGGTGCCACAGTTGACCGGGAGATGAAGCGGATTCGTTTTCCCCGCGATCTGATCCGCAAACAGATCGCCAAGGCGCCATCACAGGTGATCCTGTACGCCCGCGACGGGGAAAATGATCTGGAACTGACCGAAGACAAGGTCCACCTGGGCACCGGTGGCGCGGCCGTCAAAATTCTGGACCTGGACACCGGCGAGCCCCGTTCGTCGACACTCAGGGATCTATACGACCTTGGCCGGCTGGTGGACCGGCTCGATCACATTCACTTTTTCCTGCGTCCCTGCATCCCCACGGATATCCCTGAAGCCGACTATGACGTGAACATGTTCTACGCCTGCCTCAAGGCGACCGGCAAACATGTCATGAGCGGCGTCAACGACGAGGCAGGACTGCATCGCATCATCGACATGGCCGCCCTACTGGCTGGCGGGAAGGCGCAGTTGCAGGCCAAGCCGTTTATATCGATTATCACCTCGTTTGCCATTTCACCGCTGAAGCTGTGCACCCAATCCACACGGATCATGCAGGAGTGCAATCGCCAGGGCATCCCCGTGGCCTTGTCCGCCGCGCCCATGTCCGGCTCCACTAGCCCCATGACCATGGCCGGCACCCTGGCCCAGCTTCATGCGGAGCAACTGGCCGGCATCACCATCTGCCAGCTGACCCATCCCGGTGCGCCGCTGCTCTATGGCGGCATTCCGGGCATGGCCAACATGGCCACCATGGGCTACCTGGGTGGCGGCGTGGAATGCGGGATGATGAATGCGGCCATCCACCAGATGGCCGCTCACATTAACGTCCCCAATTATAACTCCGCCGGGTTGACCGATGCCAAACTGCCCGATGCCCAGGCCGGCTGGGAAAAAGCCATGACCATCCTGTTGGGTGCCATGGGCGGTTCCAACTACATGCACCACAGCGCCGGCATGCTTGAGTCCATGCTCACGGTGGCACCCGAACAATACGTGATCGACGATGAAATCATCGGCATGGCCTGCAGGGTGCTCAAGGGAATCGAGGTGGACGCTGAGCATCTGGCCCTAGACGTCATCAACACGGTGGGGCCGTCCGGCAATTTTATGATGTCGCCCCATACGATGAAATACATGCGTAGCGAGTACTTTCAGGGAAACGGCGTGACGGACAGCAAAAGCCGCCATCAGTGGGAGCAAGGCGGATCCATGGACACCCGCGAGCGAGGCAAAGCCATTGCCCGCAAGATACTGGAGGCCCCGGAATCACCACATATTCCTGAGGACATCGATCTAACGATTCGGGAGAAACATAATATTTTGCTGTAGGCATATTGAGGGGAAGGTGGTGGACCTCTGATGTAATTAGCCGGCAAGGGTTTTCTAAATCGGCGCCTTGAGTGCATCCTGCCCGGCTAAATGGCCTTTGGGTGACCGATAGAAACCCTGATTGGGTGCTATCTGATTGATTGACGTAAAGAGGAGGATATGGCAAGCTGGTCTCATCCTTTCGCCCGGCGTATAATGCCATCTGCAAGGTTCGGACAACACCGCTCGATTTTCCGATGGCGTCGGTTGTAAACCACACGAATCAATATCTGCGGCCACCCAAATACAATGAATCATAGGTGATTGATGGAAGAGATTATCCGATATGTTGGCAGTAATTACCCCACCATCATCAAGCTGACCATTGAACATCTCTATCTGGTGAGCATCTCCGTAGGTGTAGCGATTCTCACAGGTGTGCCGATTGGGATCTTAATCACCAAGGACAAGAAGCTGGCGGATGCAGTTTTGTATATCGCCTCGGTGATCATCACCATTCCTTCTGTGGCAATGTTCGGCCTGATGATTCCGTTACTGTCACTGGTCAACCGCGGTATCGGATTTTGGCCGGCGGCAATCGCCATATTCTTGTATTCGCAGCTGCCAATCATTCGCAACACGTATACCGCTATTAACAATATCGATCCAGCGCTCCGTGAAGCGGCTAAAGGTATGGGCATGAGTGACTGGCAGCGGCTGGCAAAAGTTGAAATTCCGCTTGCCGTCCCCGTCATCATGGCTGGGGTCAGAATGGCGGTGGTAATGAACATCGCCGTTGCTACGATTGCCGTATATATAGGTGCGGGAGGACTAGGCACCATTATCAATGAAGGGATTACCGGTTCCAATAGCACCAAGTTGATTGTCGGCGCGATTGCCGTTTCACTGCTGGCGATCATCGCGGATTATCTCTTTTTATTTATTCAAAAAATGCTGACACCAAAAGGTTTGAGTGGAGCGATGCCATGATTCGACTTGAAAATTTGACCAAACATTTCGAAGTGCCGGGGAAAGAGCCGGTCATTGCCGCCAATAACGTTTCCATGGAAGTCGGCAAAGGGGAGATTTGTATCTTTTTGGGGCCGTCGGGTTGTGGGAAAACCACGGCTTTGAAAATGATCAACAAACTGATCCCAAAGACATCCGGAAAAATCTATATTGACGGCAAGGATACGGACGATCTTGATCCCATCACATTGCGGCGTGAAATCGGCTATGTGATTCAGCAAATTGGCTTGTTCCCCAATATGACCATTGAAAGCAATATCTGCGTGGTGCCGGATCTGATGAAAATGGACAAGAAAAAAAGCCGGGAAAAGGCCCGTGAGTTGATGGAGATGGTCAACCTTGACGCAAATATCTTTTTAAAGCGCTATCCTCGGGAACTTTCCGGTGGCCAGCAGCAGCGTATTGGTGTGATCCGCGCACTGGCTGCTGATCCGCCTGTGATGCTAATGGACGAGCCTTTCGGGGCCATTGATCCCATCAATCGAGCAGTGATTCAGGATGAATTTTTGAAGCTGAATGCGAAACTGGGTAAAACCGTTCTGTTTGTCAGTCATGACATTAACGAAGCGATAAAAATGGGAGACAAAGTTGCCATTTTCCGCGACGGCATTCTCGAGCAGTGTGATACGCCGGATGAGATCCTCTCCAATCCGGCCAACAGCTTTGTTAAAGAATTTGTGGGCACGGATCGCGCC
Source organism: Desulfosarcina sp. (assembly GCF_033791525.1). GTDB lineage: Bacteria > Desulfobacterota > Desulfobacteria > Desulfobacterales > Desulfosarcinaceae > Desulfosarcina. The sequence continues at coordinate 4,879 of NZ_JASJGN010000239.1, read as the reverse complement.
TTGAAACGGCTCAAACTCATAAAGGTTACCGAAGCGATTCTGCCGTTTCGAATGGCCGTCAATTCTGATGATCCACTGGATAAAGTGGCCGAAAAGATGCGCAACCGCAATGCTCACATCGCCGTGATGGTCGGCCCGCGAGGTAGAGCACGGGGTTACATTACCAGTGAAGAAATTAAGGGTGATAAGAGCGGTATTGTCAGTGAGTACATTGATCCGATCCCCGGCACGATCCACGAAAATGACAACCTGCATGACGCCGTGTCACAAATGTATGTTCACGCGAGCGATTGGCTGCCGGTGGTGGACGATGACGGTACCTACAAAGGCTACATTACGCAGCACACTATTGCCAGCCTACTCGGAGAAACACCCCGCAAGCCAGGCGATAAAATTACTTAGGATGGATTCATGAACTACGTCATAGAACTCATTAGACAAAGTAAGACGTTCTTGCTGTATATCATGCTGGCAGTGGTGTATCTGTTTGGTGTTTTTTCCGAATCGACCGGCCTGATTCAGGAGTTCATGGATACTTACGAGGACTGGATTTACCTGCTCAGGCAAAATGTATGGATCGTCTTTTCCTCCGGTATCACCGCGTCATTATTAGGAATCGGTTCAGGTATCCTGATGACTCGACCTTGGTTCAAACGTTATGCGGAAGTATTTTCACAAGGCTTCAATATTCTCTCTGCGGTACCCACGCTGGCAATTCTGGCGATCATCATGACCCTTACGGGGCTTGGTTTCAAATCGGCGTTTATCGGTTTGGCCACTGTCACCATTTTGCCTGTGGTCAGAAATACCTTTCAGGGTATCAATGAAGTTCCGGAACATATGATTGAAGCCGCACGTGGTCAGGGAATGACCGATAAACAAATTCTGTGGAAAGTACAAATTCCCAACGCACTTTATGTCATTTCAGCCGGTATTCGAACCGGCTTTGCCTTGAATGTCGGAACCAGCCCCTTGATTACCCTGATCGCCGCCGACAGCCTGGGAGAGTATATTTTTACCGGGATTCAACTCAATGAATTCAACTCTTTGTTAATCGGATCCTTATCGATTGCCGCTTTGGCGATTGTGACGGATTTTGTTCTGTCAAGACTACAGTTTTGGCTTATACCTAAAGGTGTAAATCCGCAGCGCTTTGCACAAGAATAACTTTCATATAAGGAGGAAATGACCTTGAAAAACACGTTAAAAAAACTAAGTTCCGTAACGATTTTGCTCATCGCGGTGTTTACCGTGCAAACGGCATCGGCGGCTTCCATCGTTGTTGGCGGTAAAGGGTTTACCGAACAACTGCTTCTGGCTGAAATCACCGGTCAATATTTAACCGCTCAAGGTTACGATGTTCAACTCAAAACCGGTATGGGGACCTCACTGGTGCGTAAGGCACTGGAAAACAAACAGGTGGACATGTATTGGGAATACACGGGTACGGCCTTTCTAAATTTTCAAAAAAATAAGTTTGCCAATCAGCCGGGTGCAGAGATTTATGAGGCAGTGAAAACCGAAGATGCGAAAATTGGCATTGTGTGGCTGAATGCATCTGCCGCAAATAACACCTATGCCCTGGCGGTTCGCAAGGCCGATGCCGAGTCAAAGGGCATCAGGTCGCTGGAAGATCTCGCGGCCAGACTCAACGCTGGTGATAAATTGGTCCTGGGGTGTAACATTGAGTTCTATAAACGGGACGACGGTTTGAAACCGCTCCAAAAAGCGTATGGCTTCGAGTTTCCACGCTCTGCAATAAAACGCATGGAGACCGGTTTGATTTACACAGCCTTGAAAGACGGTGATGTCGATGTTGGCCTTGTTTTTGCCACGGATGGACGAATCCCGGCGTTCAATTTCAGTGTACTCAAGGATACAAAAAATTACTTTCCAGCATATGCAATTACGCCGACCGTTCGTAAAGAGACGCTGGACGAGAATCCAGAACTTGCAGAACAGCTGAACAAACTGTCTGGCCTATTCGACGACGCGACCATATCAGCCTTGAATGCGGAAGTTGATGTCGACAAAAAATCAGTTACAGAAGTCGCGCAAGGCTTCTTAAAGGCCCAGGGCTTATTGTAGAACCATTACCCTGGCACTAAGGTTTCTTGGCCTTTGTGCCGGGGTTATTTAATGAGAGCAACCATGGGTGAATTGACTTCATATGCCATCGACTTCACGCTGAAAACCCGGTGGGATGACCTGCCCGAAGCAGTTCAGCATCAGGCTAAACGTTGCTTTATGGACACTCTGGGCGCCATGGTCGCCGGATCGCAGACACCCGTTGCCGCCATCATGCGCAAAACGGCCCGAGAACAGTTCGGTGGTGACCAGGCCACCATCATGGTCTCCGGCGAGCGGGTGTCGGCCGCTGGCGCCGCCCTGGCCAACGGGTTCTTCGGCAATGCCCTGGACATCGACGACGGCTACCGCAACATCAAGGGGCATCCTGGCGCCTGCGCCCTGCCGCCGCTGCTGGCCGCGGCCGAACTGTCTGGCGGCTGCAGCGGGCAGGAATTTCTCACCGCCCTGGTGGTGGCCTACGAACTGGGAATCCGCGCCGGGGTGATCCGGCATGCCACCTACGAGGTCTACCATTCATCCGGAAGCTGGGGCGCCATCGCCGGTGCCGCCGCCGCCGGTAGGTTGATAAAGCTCACCGAGGAACAGCTCTTCCACGCCATGGGCGCCGCCGAATACCATGCCCCCATCGCCCCCATGATGAAGGGCATCGATACGCCCGCCATGGGCAAGGACAGCATTGGCTGGGGCTGCATGGTGGCGATGCTGTCGGCTCTCATGGCCCGGGACGGGTTCACCGGTATCTGCCCGCTGTTCGATGACGCTCCGGATGCGAAGCGGGTAGAAGACCTCGGGCATGGGTGGGAAATTCTCAACCTCTATTTCAAACCTTATGCGGCCTGCCGCTGGGGACAGCCGGCCGTGGCCGGCGCGCTCAAAATTGTCCGGGAAAATCAGTTGACGCCGGACCGAATACGATGCATCCGTGTGCGCACCTTCGAAGCGGCCACCCGTCTGCCCAACGGACACCCGCGCAACACGGAGGAGGCCCAGTACAGCCTGGCCTTCTCGGTGGCCGCTGCCTTGATGGACGGCGAAGTCGGGCCTGCTCAGGTTCTGCCGCCACGCCTGTACAATCCCGAACTACTGGCCCTGCTGGACCGGGTTTCCACCGAAGCTGCCCCGGAATTCGAGGCCGAATTCCCGGCCAAGGCACCGGCCGAAGTGATTGTTGAAACCTATTCGGGTGAGACTTTCCGATCCGGCCGCATTGAAGCCATGTGGGAACCGCCGGATAGGCTGCCTTCGGATAGCGATCTTGAAGCAAAATTTCTCTGGCTGACCGGCCCGATCATTGGTGAACTGAAAGCCAACCATCTGATCGAAAAGATCTGGTCGGCCGATCAATGGACATCCATCGATCCCCTCATCAACGGATGCCGTTCAGCCGTCGATTGACGGGTGACCGTGCTTTGAGCCATCATTTATACATGATATAGAAAGGGTTCCGTCTATGAAAGTGGGGGTTTTCCAGACCGATCCGGTCCTGTTGGATGTCAAAACCAATCTTGAATCCACAATCGAAAAGATTGAAACGGCCAAAGCACAGGGCGTCGACCTGGTGGTCTTCCCCGAGCTTTCCCTGACGGGTTACTTTGTCCGGGAGCGTTATCACCAAGCAGCGCTGCGCATCGACTCTCCGCAAATCAAGCAATTGGCCAAGGCGACCAAGGGGACGGCGGCTGTCGTGGGATTCATCGAAGAATCCCCGGCCATGAATTTTTACAACTCGGCGCTGGTGGCCGTGAACGGTGAGATCCTGTTTGCCCACCGCAAGCTCAATCTGCCCAACTACGGTGTCTTCGAGGAACGCAAGATCTTCTCCGGCGGTAAGCATGTCCGCGTCTTCAAACTCAACGGATTGACCATCGCCCCGTTTATCTGCAACGACCTGTGGCACCCGTCACTGCCATATTTAGGGGTCACCCAGAAGGCGGACATCTTCATCACCCTGTTCAACTCCTCCCGGGGATCCATGGGCAACGAGTTCTCCAATATCGAAAGCTGGAACATCATCAACCGGTTCTACTCCCGGGTGTTCGGCGTCTATAACCTGTGTGCCAATCGGGTCGGCTGTGAGGTGTTCGAAGACCTCCGGTCCGAGGAAGGCGAACAGACCGACTCAGCCCCGTCGGCTGTCGACGACAACCCCTTTCGTTTCTGGGGCGGCAGTGAGATCATCGACCCCTTTGGCCAAGCCATCATCACGGCGGCCCTGTTCGATCCCGATACGATCTTTGCGGATATTTCCCGTGACATCGTCCGCAAAAAACGCATCCTGCTGCCCTACCTGCGCAACGACGACCCCTACTTCACCCACCGGGAACTGGGTCGGATCCTTTATGGCAAGTACCATCCGGACTAAAAACGACAGTCCATGCTGTGTTTGCCGCTCAACGTCGGCTTGCCTTCAGTGTCGCATTTCGATACGATAAAGCACCGTAGAATAATATCTACCGCCTTCTCTGCCCGGTCCCGGATGCCATCGGCATGCCTGCCATCACAAAGAATGCTTAAGGAGGTCCGCATGTTCATGAATACCCAAGACCATTATGGTTTGATTGCGCGCCTGCTGCACTGGCTCATCGCTGCGCTGGCCATCGGCATGCTCGTGGGCGGCAGCTTGCTATCTATTCTGCCGTCCGGCGGTTTTAAGGCCGTTGCGATGACCGGCCACAAATCTATCGGCGTCGTCATCTTTCTGCTGATGATCAGCCGCATCGCCTGGCGGCTCACCAATCCACAACCCCGTGACCTGGGCAACATCCCGGTGCTGAGCTACATTGCCCAC
>NZ_JASJGN010000238.1:0-25666 GCF_033791525.1 Desulfosarcina sp. | reverse complement strand
AAAACTTGAGCCCCTGGTTGGCCGGGGGCTTTTTTATTGCCCGAAGGAAGATATCACAGTTTTTGACAATCGCTGCCGACCTGATATGATCTCAATAAATCACAACCCTCAATAATTAGTTGATATATACAAAGACTGGTATGTAATCACAGCTAACCAATAATCCTGCCTGACCGCCATCTAAATGGTAGCGTGCTCGCGCCATTAATTGACACTATTAAATATATGTTTTAATTCATTTAGAATATCTTTCTTCCCATATTTGTATCATCCGTCTGACTATTGATTAGGGGGCCTCTTAATGGATTGCCCAAAATGCCATCATCAGAATCCGAAGGACGCTATTTTCTGCAACAGTTGCGGCCAAAAATTGGAGATCGAATGTGCAACATGTGGAAAAGCGAATCCACTTGGCAGCAAATTCTGTAATCATTGCGGCAAAGCATTCTCTATACCTTCCGCAGCCAATCGAATGCACGACACTTCAGAACCTCTCCAATTACAAATCAAGCCCGATTTGGAATCCTTGAGGGAAGGCGAACGACGCCAAGCGACCATTTTATTTTCAGATCTTTCCGGTTACACAACCTTAAATGAGAGACTCGATCCAGAAGAAGTTGAAGCAATCACAAGCCGGATTAAAAAAGATGCGGTGCGTATCGTTGAAAATCACGGGGGAATTGTAAATCAATTCGTAGGTGACGAAGTTCTGGCGCTATTTGGTATCCCCACCACCCACGAAGACGATCCTGTGCGGGCAATTAAAGCCGCCATGGAAATACATGAACTGGTAACCCAAATCACCCCAGATGTTGAAAAAAAAACCGGAACAAAACTGCGAATGCATACTGGCATCAGCACAGGTCTGATTGTAACCAATACCCGTGACAACCGTGATGGTAGCTACGGAATTACCGGAGATGCAGTCAACGTCGGAGCTCGTTTGGCTGTGCTTGCAGAGATTGACGAAATTATCGTCTGTCCCGAAACGCATAAAATTATTTCACCGTATTTTGATACCAAAGCCTTCGGAGCTATTAAGGTCAAGGGGAAAACTAAACCGATAATACCTCATCGTGTAATAGGCCGATCATCTGTACAAACCCGATTTGAGGCTGCTACAAATCGCGGCCTTACTGATTTTACTGGAAGAGAACAGGAATTGATGACGTTGCATTCCTGTTTTGAAAAAATGCAAACCGGTAAGGGGCAATTCGTCACTTTGGTGGGTGAAGCAGGATTGGGGAAAAGTCGTCTGATGTATGAATTTCGCCACAGTCTAAAAAAATCGGAAGTGACTGTACTTCAGGGGCGATGCCAATCCTATGGCAAAAGTATTCCCTACTTTCCGCATATTAATGCATTGCGACGCGGGCTTAATCTGCGCGAAGATGACACCCCTGCCGAAGTACATGGAAAAATTGTTGCCAATGTAATGGAAATCGACCCCTCCCTAAAGCATTTTTTGCCAATATATTTACATTTGCTATCCGTATCCAGTGAGGATTATCCGCTGCCCAGACAGCTTCAAGGTCAAGAACTGATCGATGCGATCAATGAAGCAATTGCGGCGATCAACATCCTCAATTCCAAAAGACGACCGTATGTTGCGATAATGGAGGACTGGCATTGGGCTGATGAAGCCTCAAGTGCGGCTTTAAAACATATTATCAGCGTCATCCCGTCTCATCAGGTAATGCTGATCGTGATCTATCGGCCTGACGTTGATACCCAATGGGGCAACTGGAGTCATCATACTCCTATCACCCTGAATCCGCTCGACGATCGAAATTGTGAACAAATTATCAGGTCAGTCTGGAATGTTGATCACATACCGGAAGGGATCGCCCCTTTAGTACATTTACGAACAGGTGGAAATCCATTTTTTATTGAAGAAATATGCAACGTCCTCAACGAGGAAGGTAGGGTCCAGATCAAAGACCGTCACGCTGAGCTTACACAATCATTGGAACAACTCAAGCTTCCAAACACAGTGCAGGCCGTCATCCGTGCTCGTCTTGATCAACTCGATCATTACAACCGTGAATCTCTGCGCCTGGCCTCAGTCATCGGTAGAGAATTTTCCCGCCTGATCCTTGATCAAATTTCAACCTTTAAAGAACGGCTCTCCCAGGCGATCGAAGATTTGAAATTGTTGGAATTGATCCAGCAAATCCATGTTATCCCGGAATCGGAATATATGTTTAAACATGTCATCACTCAAGAAGTGACATACGATACAATCTTGCTAAAAAGACGAAAAGAACTGCACGGTCTGGTAGGCCAAGCCATAGAAAAGCTGTATCAAGATCGCATCGAAGAGCAGGTGAATGTGTTGTACCGCCATTTCAAGCGAGCTGAAAACTGGGAGAAGGCTGCGGGATATGGCCGCAAAGCCGCCAACAGAGCATATAGACTTGGCCAATTCAAAGAATCTGTGACCATGTTTGATAAAGCCCTATCATGCCTTTCAAAGCTTCCGGAAAATCGGGATAATCAGGAAAACCTGATCGATTTGCAATTGGAGATGCTTTGGCCTTTACAATTTTTAGGACAACAAGATCGGGCCTTGAAGATATGCAATGCTGCCGAGGCGGTAGCAAATATTTTACATGATCCTGTGCGAACAGTTAAAATCGACTTTGAATATGGGTTGTTGCATTTTTTTAAGAATCAGTATGATCAAGCTGTAAAGTACTATCTTAAAATTTTGCATCATCCGGGTAAGGGAGAGATAAATGATCTCATCGAAACTGTAAAATTCCCACTTGCGGTAACCTATTTTTCAACGAGAGATTGGCAAAAAGCATCAAGCCTGTATTCGGAAGTCATCCAAACAAGAGAACGGTCCGGAACTGAAGGAGAGTATTCATCAGAACTGCCGTTCCTTCCTTATACGCACAGCTGCCATCATTTAGCATACATTCGAGCCCTTCAAGGCCGCATCCAAGAGGCAAAAAAACTGATAAATAAGGGGAGTATTCCCGCTTTGCAATCTATCTCAAATCTTCAATCGCAGGCTTATTGCACACTCTGGCATAGTGCATTAGCAGCCTTAATTGGTGAAGATTTTGGTGTCTCTGAAAGAGTGGCTGAAGTTATCGAGATTGCAAAAAAAACGGATTCCCCGATCCTGTTATTCTTACTTTATGCCGCCGAAGGTAATGCATGCATGGCAACAGGAAATTTTGAAACAGCCAAGGCTGCCTATTTACGAGCACTGGGTAAGATCAAGGGGACATCCCACAAAAGATATCTGGATGAAGTCTATCACAACCTAATTGAATCTTTGCTTGCCCTAAATGATTTTTCGTCCGCCACAGAATACTTAGAAAAGTCTCGTCCTCTAATCACTCTCAATCCAGCTATTAATTCATCTATGTTTGATTACTTAAATGCAAGAATAATATCAACCGGGCGTTCAGCGGATATTAGCCAGGCAGAAAATTTATATAATAAGAGTATTAAAACGGATGAAGAATCTGGTGCGTTCGTACTGGCCGCCAGAAAACAATTTTACTTAGCCAGCATGCTGATGCATAAAAAAGAATTTGAGCGTAGCCGCATGATCTTAAACACTATTAAAGTACATTTTGAAAATTGGGGTATCCCGACCTGGCAACAAAAATGTATTCGAGCATTGGAATCGACTTATCTGAAAAGCAACAATGGCGGCATTGCTATTGCGTAACGTTCTATTAAAAAATGAGCGACCACAACATCTGAGGGGTGGGCGTTTTCGGAAATTAGTTGACTTTCAATTTGCTATCACAGGCAAAAATTGATGGCGGATTTATTGAATATCTTTAACAAATCAACGGTTTTGGAAATGTCAGCGTGATAAAGATGATCTCAATACATCACCGTAACACCGAATTTTCAGATATATTTAATGCTTGGTGTGTAATCACCGCCCACACAAAATTTCGGCTAACCACAAAATGTACCAGTGTATGGAATTAGCCCCATTTCCAGAGACTGGCAAGAAAGTTGTCGTTTAGAATGAGTCTGATAGGTAAAGTTTTTGTGATCTATCTTGCATCGGATCACTTTAAAGGCAATGTTTTATTCAATCAGAACCATGCTATTGGTTAGGGAAGGAGAAATCATTAGATTAGGATTCTAAATCAATGACTTCCATAAAGCTATTGCTTCACTACCATTGCTCCTGATGAATGTATATTAAGGACAGAATGTTAGACCGAAGCATTGGCACACCCACAAACAAGCGAGGCCTCACATGGCGATCAGCCAGGAGACAGAAAAAATTCTGCTACAGTTTTTCAAATCCAAAGAACTTTGCGAGACGCTGTTTCTGAACAGCCATATTGGCTTTGTCATCGGCCGCCGTGGGACAGGACAATTGATGGTTGTTAACAAAACCTTTGTTAATATGACTGGGTATTCACACAAGGAATTGCTCAATATGCGTTACAGAGACTTTGTGCCTGAAGAATCAATTCAGTGGATTCAGGATGTTATTCTTGCCAAATTAGAAAATGAAAATGCCTCCGATGTTTTTGAGCATCGAGTTGTTCAGAAAACTGGTGGTCAAGTATGGTTGCAAAGTCGCATTTATAAACTGGAAGATGATCTCGCCTTAGTTAAGCACATCGATATTACGGATGCAAAAATTACAGAATCGGAACTAACCAGATCATTGAACCTTCAGACAAAACGACTTCCAAATTCAGTATCGGGCACTGAACGCGCCATCGCCCGACTGGTCGCAGCCGGCATGTCGAGCAAGGAAATTGCCGACCATGTCAATCTTGCCCCCCGCACCATAGACAACCATCGTTCGAATATCCGTAAGAAACTCAAAGTCAGCAATACCTTTGCATTGAGAGATACGCTACAATCTTACAGGATTTGAGCAAACCGAAAGATGGGGATGAAAAAAAGGGATTGTTTGGAACCTTTTTAATTTCCCATAATATTGCAGACACATTCCAGCAAAGGAAGAAATGCGATAAAAGTATAGCGTCACCGGCAGACGCTTCATAAAGAAGTCCCAAGCCCAATAAGGCCGACCACAACATCTGGTAGTCGGCCTTTTCCTAAAATATGTTGGCTTTGAAATTGATATCACAGGTGAAAATTGGTGGCGAATTTCTTTGATGCCTCCAACACATCAACGATACGGTGACATTCTGAAATGTTGTGATACCATATTTTCAAGTATAGTCCTGACTCACATTCCTGTTTTGTCAATTCAAGTATAGGTCGGGACAGATGAATATAATGTTCAGAGTCCACCGCAATCCGATGATGATCACAGTGTCCAGGGTGCGCACCCAGGGTCGAAATAGGGTGCATATAGGGTGCGTTCAAGGTGAAAACAGCCCCATTTCTGAGGCCGTAAAAGTTCGTAACACACTGAAAATACTAAAAACACTCAAATCTCCCCTTCGGCACCAAAAGAAGACAAAACCCGTTGATTTTTCAACGGGTTTTTCTTTTTGGCCTCCTCCTAATCAGCGTTATCCGGTCGGGTGGTACCCTTTATGGGTACCTCGCTACAGAGAGGAGGCCATCCATGCCCACCAGCTCACCCTCATACATACTAAGGACGCCCCGTCACGGATGCCACTATTTCGAAATGAAAATTCCCGTCGACCTCCAGCCGTGTGTTGGTAAAAAAGGAGTTGTGCACTTTATTGCAGACAGGGTACCTGACGGACGCTAAATCCAAGTCCCGGCTGATTGCGGGTAGGGTAAAGCAATTGTTTCGTAAATTAATTGTAACCAGCTGAGATAAAACGATTTGACAAAGACCAATCAATCTATTCGGAGTGCGTGATCCAAATGGACATTATGGTGGTTTCTTAACGCTGCCACCACAGCACCGCAGCGTGCGCCAAAAGCGGAAAGCCTGATGGCCTCCTAATTCCTTCGGATGTCAGATTCGGATCTGCGGTTGTGGTGCCTATGCATCAGGGAGGACAGCGCAGAGTGGAAATCAGTCAAAACAGGGGGGGCTTATTGTTAGGAGGGGATGTCACTTGTGACCTCAATGGGATAAGCCTTCAGGTTTCCTTTCTTCTTCAGGCTTAATCGCTTTCGTGTAAGCGTCAGCAATCTTGCCCGATTAAAAGTCTGTAGATGGTCAACGAAGGTGACTGATCAAGCCATCCACACCTATGATAGAAGAGACTCGCAGACACAACTTATTGCGAACGGTTTCTTGAAAAGAAATGTCGCTGTCCCATCATTCAAGAGTTCTGCGGCTATGTCAGTATTACCGCCGGTCATCACAGCAATTTTGGTATGCGGTGACTGGTTCCGTATCCGTTTGGACAATTCTATGCCATCTAAACCCGGCATCTGAATATCGGTGAGAACGATTTCTACCGGTTTGTTCTGGAAAAGTCTCCATCCATCAAGACCGTTTTCAGCTTTGAAAACATTCAAACCATACATCTCAAAGCCCTTTGAAAGTATATCCAAAACCATTTCGTCGTCATCGACGATCAGAATTGATTGATTTTTTTCGTCGTAACTCGGCTGCGTGAACAGCATTTGTCATTGCTCCCTGACCCCACTGATCCGTCACATACCTGCAGCATTTATCTCAGTGGTGTCGATATCGATCAATTTTGGTAGCTGAAGGGAACACACGATACGAGGTTCAAGCGCCGATCAACGTCCAAACAGTGCTGATTCAGTTGAGAAAATGAAACCAGACAAGCGATGGTCCCAATCAAGATAAAAAACGATCCTGTATAGTCAGAATCTATGCTTAACAAGCGCACCCATGATCAAGTTATCCTGATATTTAATATAGTTCAACACTTTAAAAATACCATAATACCACTTGCGAAAAAAGAGTGGTATATTATCTGAAATATGTGCCGAGTTACTGCAATACCACCAACATGGAAATCGCTGCATGCTCTTGAAGTAAATGGTACCGCCTGGTTGCAAGGCTCACCTACCCCTACCAAGATTTTCCTTTGCCAAATAGTGCAAGGATGGCTTTGGGGTATTGGTAGATGGAACGTAATCATGCATGCAATCGTTTTTCTTTCACCCAAATTGAGCGATTGTCGAGCTTGCCGCAGATTCAAGGCAGATGTCGTTGCGCTATAGTGGACTATGCGCGGCGATATCTAACGCCGAAGATGTGGTGATCCGCCTGAGGCGGATAAAGATCGGCAAACCCAATGGGTTTCACCTTTTGAATACTACAATCGATAGTACCCAACCGTGATCGTTACCAATCGACTATCTTCGAGAAAGGTGAATCGCAGTTTGGGTTTCAGATATATGTTGGCTTATTTGGCCGGATGGTGTCGCTCAGTATAAAATAGGGGGCCAATATCAAAATAAACCAGAAAAATGAAATAAAGGCGTTGATCGTATCGCAAACCGGATTATCGGTAAGCGGCCAAAAGTACCTGTCGTGGTATTCAAGGAGCGGGTAGGTTTGGTTTTTTCCAGAGGTGCGCAGCAATACATCGAAGAAATAAAACATCTGCCAGGAGTTTTGCCGAATATAACGCCCGATATGAAACCAGGCGCGGAGGCTCTTAATTAATCCCAGATCGTGAATAAACATGCTGATGGCTGCCAAGAAATAGGGTTTTAACTGCAGATTCACGGTCTTTCCGTGGCTGGCGTAGATGCCTCTTGTCCTATTAAAAAATTGCAGATACTCGGTGCTGTGGAGCGCCATGAGCATGCTCATCAATATTAACAGGCGGTGGTAGCCCTCCTCTTCGAACCGACGGCCGGATGTATAGAGCAGTCCGGGCAAGGTGATCCATGTGCCCCGGGCTCTGATCTTTTCGGCCAGTTTCTGGTCTTCCAGAAAATGCTGGCTTTCATCATATCCTCCCAATTCTTCGAAAAACGCGCGTCTTAATAAAAATCCCTGGTCACCGTTGGTGGTGTTTATGCGGTTGAAATGCGTTTTGCCTTCTGTATACCTGAAAGACATGTCGTGGTTCTGGTTGGTGCGCATGAATTTGAGGGGGAAATGGCCGGCGACCGTGTCCTGGCCCTCGACTGCAAGGACATCGTGCCAGTGTCTGAGGGCATTGCGCAACAGACTGGGGTCTTTGATCCTTGAATCTGCATGTAGAAAAAGGATATCGTTGCCGTTCGATCTTCTGAATCCCGCGTTGAGTTGGCTGGCCCTTCCGCGGCGCGCCCTTACAATGATGGGATCAAATGGCCGGCACCGTTCCAGGGTGTAATCGGTGGAACCGCCGTCAGCAATTATAATTTCAAGACTCACTCCTTTTTGAGAATTCAGGTCTGCCAGCAGGGCCGGCAGGCGATCCTGTTCGTTCAGGGCAGGAATGATTACCGAAAGGGTAAGGTTCATCGGTCTATGCTTATTTGTTTACCAGCAACAGTCGGCTGTTCCCCGCCAGGATCACAGTGACACCGACCTTCAGGCTATAACATGGTCACTTGCTGCAGTTTTTACACCGATGGGTGAAACCGGTGTTGATTGCCGATTCCTGCACCTGGGTTAGCAGAATTAAGATTTCAACGGTTTATCCGGACAGGTTGTCTCCTGCTAAAATTTCCGGATTGTCGCCAAATTGAATAGCAGATTTGGCGGAGGCGGACAATGCCGCTTTCCGATCCGCTTGACCGACCTGTCCAATCAAGGCCAGTTGTCTCGCAGCACATCTTGTCCTTCAAAATAATGAACCTATAATATGGTGATAAAAAATTGACCGTAAACGAAATTAGGGTAATTCTTGAGTGGATGGAAATGGATGCTGGTATTCCATCAACAATATCGGGTTTAACCTGGACCCTCGTGGATTGGACGGTTGCTGAACTATCGAAAAACCGTGTGAATATGCCTAAAATCCTTTGGCTCCTAATCGGAGCGCTACTTTATGTTGTTTTCCCGCGTGATTTGGTGCCGGATTTTCTGGTCGGGTGGGGTTGGCTCGATGATCTGATCGTGCTGTATTTGCTCTGGCGTTATTACCGCCGTTCGTCTCAACTGCGACGGCCCGGGAACCGCGCCGACCAACCTCGGGGCACGGCCAATGACCGGCAATACCGCACCACCGATTCCGACAGCCCAGACCACCAGGATTCCTACACGGTCCTGGGGGTCGTCCCGGGCGCCTCCAGGGAAGAAATCAAATCTGCATACCGACGTCTCGCAGCCAAATATCATCCGGACAAGGTCCAGCATCTGGGCAAAGATTTCCAAAAAATGGCCGAGGATCGCTTTAAGGAAATTCAACAGGCGTATGACGAACTCAACACCAAGTAACGCAGGTTCAGAGCGGACAGCGGGATCAGGTACCCACAGGGAACGATGTTTGCTGCAAGCGTGCGACGTAGGAAAAAATGGATACAGACGATTTGTCGGAAATGGCATATGGCATCATCGTTCATGCTGCACAGGTTTCCGATACCTTGAAAGCGGACCTTGGTGCTCGGAATCTAAGATATGCAAATGAGGATGATTGGCTCCGAGGAGTGCAGAAATTGCTTCAAAAGATTATCCAAGAGCCGGACGAGTATATGGATTATTGGAACCTGGAAGAAGAGGAGGGCGTGACCGCATCACAGATACAGGAAATCGCCGTATACCTCTATCGCCGAGCGGATGAAACACTTGCCAGGCCGTTTCCCAAGCGAAACAGATAGAATTTTATCCTGGTTTAAATGCATTCCCGCCAACCCCCAAGAGGCCGCATGGCTGCACCAAATGGCCATTTTTATCCCTTGACTTAAATACCACTATGTGGCATTTTTAAGCATTAGTTCAATAAACACAATATGCGCGAGGTGACAAAATGATTCATTCTCCATCGAGAAGAACCAGTCAGGCCATTCAGGTCGCCTTGGCCGCTTCGATCCTTATATTGACAGCGGTTCCCGCGATAGCCTTGGATCTGGTCAACACCACTTTTTTTGGGGTGGCCATTAAAGGCTATGACACGGTTGCCTACCACACCGAGGGCCGTGCCGTGAAAGGAAGCAATGCGTTTTCCCACCGCTGGAATGATGCCAAATGGTATTTCGCAAGCGCCGAGAACAGGGATCTGTTTGCTGCCGATCCAGAACGCTTTGCTCCGCAGTACGGCGGGTACTGAGCGCGGAGTCTTTCGACGACCGGCAAGGCTGCCGGTGTAGACCCGAAGGTATTCAAGATCATCGACGGCAAGCTCTATCTGAATTGGAGCGTCGAAGCATCTGAAGAATTTGAGACCGAAGCGTATGACAATATTCAGAAGGCTGATGCCAGCTGGGAAAACTTCACTAAAAAATGATCAATGCAATGGTTCGACGATATCTTCGACTCGATCGCCATCGGCTTGTGCCATGACGGCTCCTGGCCTGTGATTGACGTATCCGAACCGTTGTCATTCCAGGCCGGCATCTCGCAGTCCGGCTACAATGGCCTTGCGATGAGCGGCTTGGCGAAATCCTGTACCAAATGATTCGGCTTTAAAAAACGGGTCTAAACGTCGAACGGCGGCCGCTTCCCGTGCAGCATCTTCATTGCGTCCCAAGCGGGCATAAGCAGCTGTCAGCGCGATGTGGTACCCCAAAAAATCCGGTCTCTTGGTCAAGCCTTGCTCCAAAATATCTGCCGCTTTCCCGTAATCCTCCTTCAGGTAATGCGCGATACCCAGATGGAACCAAATATTGCGGGGTGAAGACGTGTCGAGGCGCAATGACATTTCCAGTGCGTTAATTGCTTCGTCCACTTGGCCGGACCAGAGCAATACCCAACCCAGTTCATTGTAGCTGCCTGAATCGTTGGGATTGAGTTCGATAGCACGCTCAGCCTCATTGATAGCCAATTCATACTTGTTTTGGAATGTATAGATGCTGCTGAGCAGCGAGTGGGCATTTGAATTGAAGTCGTCCAACGCAATGGCCTTCTGCCCGAGTTCAAGGGCTTTCTTTAGTGCCTTATCCGGAAATTCTGTCCATCCATAGCCCACTTTGCCGTATTCCAATTCTCCCAGCCCGACATAGGCCGCTGCATAGAATGGATCCAGCTCAACCGCTTTTGAAAACATATTTTTGGCCATGGCAAATGCTGAACGCGAGCGTTGATGATAGTATGCGTATCCCCTTAACAGGTAGTCGTATGCCAGAAGATCCTTCGGTTTTTTCCGCAGCGCGCGGGCTTGCTCGTACTGGAATGCCTGAATGGCCAGCTTGGCAACGATGGCCTGCACAATATCGCCCTGGAGTTCAAAAATATCCATGTATGTGCGATTGTATCGCTCGGCCCAGACATGTGTGCCATCTGAAGCATCGATGAGCTGTGCGTTGATTCTTACGTTGTCGCCCGCTTTCTGCACGCTGCCCTCCATGATGTAAGCGACGCCCAGCTCCCGCCCGACGTTTTTAATGCTGACTGTCTTTCCTTTGTACATAAAAACGGTATTGCTGGCGATGACAAGGAGTTCGCGAAACTTGGACAGATCGGTGATGATGTCGTTGGTGATGCCATCGCTGAAATATTCCTGCTCGACATCATCGCTCAGGTTTTTAAACGGGAGAACGGCAATCGACGATTTGTGGAACGCCGGGGGAGGGGACAGGCTACTTTCCGGAGAGGTGTCCGAGGGCGTTTGACGGTTCCTTTCCTGCCAGTAATATCCTCCCAATCCAACGGACAATATCATGATTGTTCCCAGCAGGAAAACCAGAACGGTTTTCAAACGCTTCGGTTTCGCTATGCCGGTTAAATTTCGTTGGCCATCGGTTTGAGAATCCATCGCCACCCGGTAAGTTCTGACCGGATCCGGAATATTCTTGACCTGCTGGTCCCCGGTGAATTCGAACCGGTTGGGCAGCTTATTCTTAACCTGGTCATAGACCGCACCGGAAAATTGGATGCCGCCAGGCTCGGCCAAGCTTTCCAGTCGTGCGGCAACATTGACACCATCACCGTAAAGCCTTCTTTTTTCCTCGATCACATCACCCAGGTTTAATCCAATGCGAAAGCGCATTCTGCGATTTTCGGAAAGCGCAGCGTTTTTGTTGGCCAGCTCGTGTTGAACATCCAAGGCGCATCGCAGCCCATCCACCACACTGGCAAACTCAGCCAGCAGATTATCTCCCGGGGAATCGATGAGCCTTCCATTGTGCTGCACAATGAGCGTGGAAAAAACCTTGCGATAGGATTGCAGTGTGCGCACCGTTGCCTCCTCATCGTCATTCATGAGGCGGCTGTACCCGACGGCATCTGCACTCAGGATGGCAGTGAGTTTACGTTTGAAAGCTTTTTCTTCCATGGCAGCACGTTTCACCTTCAGGTTACGATGCAATCGATGTGGTGGTTTGGCAGTATATCAATATTATCAATAAGCATAGAAGGTTACAAGGTCAAGGATCGGGATCGATGGTTTGATCGAGGATGTTTCGTATCCTTTCAGACAGCTCGTAGATGTTGAATGTTTTTGGGATGAAGCCCCGTGACCGAACACATCAACGCCTGCTGCGAGGCCTGCCCGCCCGATACGAGATATTTTTCATCGTCGGTTCGATTTGACCGTCCACGACTTTTCAGGGATTAAATGGTATCATCAGCAATCTGAATGACGCTGAACGCCCATGTTCATATTAAGCGGCGAGGTCAAACATGGTCAAGGAAAGAGTCGGTGCGATGGAAACAAAGGTGCTCACGCCCGAACATACCCAAGCCTATCATGGGCTGATGGTGATGGCGCTCCAACAATTCCCCGCTGATTTTGAGGCGAGCCATATCAAAGACCTCCAACAGCTCAACGGTTTGCTTTTCGGTGCCTTCAACGATAAGGATGACCTCATTGGTGTGGTGGGGCTGCGACAAGAACAACTGCTGAAAACACGTCACAAAGGGCTCATCTGGGGCCTGTACGTCTCCACTGGTTATCAGGGCAGCGGCGTTGGGAAGGGCTTATTGGAAGCGGCCCTCACCCATGCCCGTGGGTTGAGCGGCCTGGAGCAGTTATACCTGGTCGTCGGTGAACACAATACCAGAGCCCGGCGTCTGTACGAATCGCTCGGCTTCAAGCCATTTGGCCTCGAGCCGCGCGAACTGAAGGTGGCCGGCAAGTTATACAATGGCGTCCACATGTGGCTTAAGTTGAAATAAGCAGCGCACTACTTCAACTGACTGTCTTTGCTGCCGCGTCGATTGAATCCGGTATGCGCCGTCTGCTGTTTTTCGAGCGCTGACTGGCAACTGACGCATAGGCGGACTC
This sequence comes from Desulfosarcina sp., assembly GCF_033791525.1. Classification (GTDB taxonomy): domain Bacteria; phylum Desulfobacterota; class Desulfobacteria; order Desulfobacterales; family Desulfosarcinaceae; genus Desulfosarcina. The sequence goes on along the minus strand of NZ_JASJGN010000238.1, from coordinate 12,473 downwards.
CTGGGATGGCCTTTCGGCGGGGGGCCGGGATAGCGGCCCCGCATTCTTCACAAAGCGCCGAGCCCTCGCCATCAGGCAGTCGACTCCTGGCCAGCTTTACTGCATCTTTTACACTGGCGTCTATTTGATCCTGCACAGCCCCGTCACGGGACCAACCACCAGCCATCATCTCCTCCTACTCAATATTATTCCGTTAATTGGATGGTCATCGTTCGGGTTAATATGAGAATGTGAACCTGGATAGGGAGCGCATTCCCCGCTGCTTGCGGCAGAGTCGTTCATTTTCGCAGTTCGTCTTTTATAGCCGATCCAATTCTATCCAACAAATAAGGCTTTGGTACATACGCGCCTGCACCCAGGTGTTGGGCATTTTTTACCCGGCCGGTTTCAGAAAACCCGCTGACAATAATCGCTTTTTGATTGGGTTTAATCTCGCGTATCTGTTTAAATGTTTCAAGTCCGTCGATTCCATCATGCATAATCATATCCAGAATAATTAAATCGAACCTTTCTCCTGACGTTACCAATTTTAACGCTTCCTCACCACCAGACGCCACAGTCACATTATACCCCAGCCTTTGAAGTATACTGTTTGCCAGGTCTCTTTGTTCCCGCACATCATCGACAACCAGAACGGATTCCCCGTTTCCCATTATTTCGATGAGTGTCGGGGAGGCGTCTTTCTTTTTAAGCCCCTCTCTGGTTGCAGGAAAAAATAGCTTGAATGTCGTCCCCTTACCCTCTTTACTGAATACCTCGATGTGTCCATCGTGATCTTTTATCGTACCCCACACAACAGTCATACCCAAGCCGGTGCCGCTTCTGCCCATAACTTTTTTCGAGTAAAACGGCTCGAATATTCGTTCAATGTTATTGCTGGGAATACCGACACCGGAATCGGAGACCATAACCGTGACATATTCACCTTCACGAAATTTATCGTAACCGGATATCGGGTGTTCAAGGTAGTCATTTTTGGTAATAACGTGAATTCTTCCATGACCTTTTATCGCTTCTGCAGCATTGGTTACCAGGTTCATAATGGCTTTATTCAGATTGGACGGGACACCTGAAATATTAAAAAGATTTTGATCACAGTCAAACTTCAGGTCGACACCTGGATGAAAAGAAATCATCTTGTCATACTCGGGTGAATTCAAATAGTCCTTGATCACATCATTCAGATTGGCGATTTCTTTAACGGCCACATCTCTTCTGGCAAGCGTCAGCAGATCTTGCACGATCGCGGCCGCCTTCATGCCGGAATCTTTTATGGTTTGAATGGGTTTTCTTAAATGACTATCTTCAGGCAGATCAAGTAAAAGCAATTCCGGGTAGCTTACAATGCCCGACAATACATTGTTGAGATCGTGAGCCACCCCGCCTGCCAAAAGCCCCAGGGCTTCCATTTTTTCCGATCGAACCAACTTCGATTTTAATTCAATCCGTTCCTTTTGCCCCTGTTTCATCTCGGTTACATCAATCATCGATGCAATAACTTTCAATGAACTGGGTATGCGACCGACTTTGCAGATGACCTCTTTTTCAAAACCATCATTGGCAATCAGACGAAACTCAAGATTTTTTAAAAAGTGCGGGTTGTTCGTTGTCGCCTCTGATAAATGAGAATTGACCTTCATGTAATCGGCCGGATTGATGATGGCCTTAAAATTCCATTTGTTTTCAATTTCTGGCTTTTTTTGGCCCACCAGTTCTTCAAATTCGTAGTTAACCTGAGAGATCGTAAGATCTGATTCGATAATGGCATTGGCGGTAGCTGTGTTTTCAAACAAAGACCGATATTTATCCTCAGAAACGGTAAGCTCGTCGATTAAGCGGTCCCTTTCTTTCAGCGAACCCTCATATTCTTTAATGACATTGTGCACCTCTTTTTTGACCTGCCAGATAATGAGCCCGTTAACCATCCGGTTGATTATTCCAGACTTCTTATAAGTAAGGCGCAACTTACAGCATTCATCACCATTTAAGGTGCATTTAACCTCTTTGGAATGAATATCTTTTACACCCGACGCGTGAAGCAATTCGGTGTAGATGCCAAGGTTCCAATTACAGACATCTTTGGTGGGTTTGAATGGTGGGTGGTAGCGAAATTCAAAGGTAAGTTCCTTCCCCTTCAGTTTATTGTAGGAGACATCTTTGGTGCGGTTAAATCGTGAATTGATTTTGGTCGCCTGTTTGGCCAGAAATGCGGGACCCAACAGCTTCCCGACAAAAAGTGCATTTTTTGACAGGCTTTCCCTTACCGCACCTCTTCCGGCTTCATATAAAGGATTCTTCGCCTTCACCACCTTTTTAACATTGTGTAACAGCTTCATGGAAAATTCACTGGAGACCCAGTAATTCGGGTCAATGATCTGGACTTGGTTGATCGGTGTAATCCGGGAAGGATCCGTCAGGTCGTGAATCATATAGTTCTGATTGTTAACCAAGCCGCTTACAACTGTGCGTACCCCCCAACTGCCGTATTGTTTCTCCAGGAATGCAATTAACCCTTTGAAATTAAGGCAATTAATATCTTTTGACATTGGTTTGTTCATAGGTGATGACCCCAAGCCGTCAGCAACGGTTTGTTAGTCGTGTCATTTCTACAGTTCAAAATTATCTTTTTTTAATATCTCTCTTCTTAGCATGTTGGTGTCTGCATCCGAGAGCTGGATCAGGTAAGAATTTAAATTGGTTAAGTAAATTTTTTCAAGTTTTTTGAAATCTTTGTTCAGAATTTTATAATCGTCTCTGGTATTTATCAGGCTTTTTAGGGCCCTCTCTACCTCCTTCGATTGGGCGGCTATCGCTTTTAAAACACCATACTTCAAAGCGGTGATTTCCAAATAATCATACATTACAATCAAGCAAAGTAGCAATACGCATGAGCCAGCTATCATAATTTCCATTTCAACCACTAACTTATTAAGTCTATCGTCTGTTTCACAGGTGTTCGATGTATTGATCATTTCACACCCACAATGAAAAGGGCTGTTAACGAAGTGTCGTCGGCCGTTATTTTTAAAACTTGATTGCTACCAGATAGAATCCGGGTAAGAGAAAACAGGTTCGGTACCACTTTTGCATTTGAGTGCACGAGATGAAAAAATCCATCTTATTAAGAAACTATTTTACAAAATTATTTAAACCCGTGCTTCCGATTTAGGGCAGCGAAAGGGCGTGCATTCCCTGCTGCGCGAGGCGGCGAATGCTAGCGGATCTGAGATAGACCGGTATTCTCATAGTTTTACGTAGCACTTTCGTTGCCGGCAGAAAACGCCGTGTGGCCTGCCACCCGGAGGTTTCAAGTGAACATCATTTTGAGTGCGTGTTGAGGGCAAGTCATGCAACCTGATCCTATTTCAGCCAAAAAAGATTTAAGCCGGTTCCTTCAGAAACAACCCAACATCTTCTTAGCAAAAATATTGCCTTTGTCAATATATCGGCGATACCTGTCAATGATTGGGCTTTATTACTATGGCATCAACAGCGATGAAAGAAGAATTGTATTCAGATCACTAAAGTATGTACTTGGTGAAAAAATCGGAAAAATTAAATTCCAATCGATTCTATTTAGAACCTATTTTGGAATCTTTGAACACTATTTTGAAAAGATGATCAACGCACACAAATCCCTTCATGAAATGATGAATTACCTAAAAAGCCGCATCTCATTTTCAGGAAGGGATTCATTGAATCAAATTGCTTCCATGAACAGGGGCTGTATCTTTGTCACGGGACATTTCGGAGCCGTCGAATATATTCCGCTTTATCTCGCCGCCAAACATTACCGGCCTTCTATGATATTGCGGTTTAAAACGAAGGAACTGAAAACGGCGCTGGTTGACAAATCAAAATCAGTGGATCTGGAACTGATAGACGCAGATAGTCCCAATGTTCTATTTAAAGCCTTGAATGCGATTAAAAAGGGCCGAATATTAATTACGATGTGTGATGAAGTCAATAGCTGGCGGCCATGCAGCAAAGAGAATGCTCATCTGTTTGGACGTCGCATTCCAAAAGACCGGACGTTGGATCTGCTCTATAAACGGTCCAAAGCACCGATGTGTTTCGGCATCGTTCAACGGAAAAAAAACGGATACGACCTCTCTGTTCATCCCCTGGCAGACGGAGAAGAGGATTGTTCGGTCTGTGAGGCGTCATGGAACCTTCTTGAGCAATACGTATACCGAAATCCTGATCAATGGTATCAGTGGCCAAGCTTTTTCCCGGAATTTATCAAATATAGGTCGAACCAGGAATGCTATGATTATTAAAAAAATAAACATCTACAATCTTAAAATCCCATTTTCCAGAACCATCAAACATCGTTTATATACCAGAAACGTGACCGAGAGCATCGTTGTCGTCGTTCTGGATAATTATGGCAATCAGGGAGTGGGGGAGGGAACGCCCAGAGAATATGTCACCGGGGAGACATTGGAAAAGAGTCTGATGGCTGCCCGGTTACTTTCCAAAGCGATTCTTGATCAGCCATTCGATACCATCGGGGAACTGAATGCATTGCTGAAAGATATGGGTGATTCAGATGTCTCCGATAAGCATCCGGCTGCCTGTTGCGCCCTTGAAACGGCTTTGCTTGACCTGTGGGCCAGGGGTGAAGATAGACCCATTTACCAGCTCTTTGATCAATTTCCCAACAACCGTGTTTTATCCTATTCCGGCGTCATCCCATATACAAATAAGGAGCAGGCGTTTTTAAAATATGTAGGCCTGGTTCGAAAGCTCAATTTGACATCCTTGAAGATCAAAGTTGTCGGTCTGGATAGCGGCCTGTCGCAGTTGACAACCATCCGAAACCAACTCGGCAGCGACATCGAGATCCGAGTCGACGCCAATACTGCCTTTACTGCTGATACGGCCATCCAATTTATCCACCACGCCAGGCCCATCAAGCTCTCTGCGATCGAACAGCCGGTTTCCAAAGACGATCTTGTGGGATTAAAGAAAGTGTCCGATTACAGCGACATCCCGATCATCGCCGACGAATCCATGTACACGTCCAAGGGTCCGTTTTATCTGATCGACAATGATATTTGCCATGGCCTCAACATTCGATTATCCAGCTGCGGCGGTTTTCGCAAGGCGTATCAAATTTATCAACGGGCCAGGTCGAAGCAGATGACAATCGTTGTGGGCGCCCATGTGGGAGAGACGGCCATCTTGTCTTTTGCCGGCCGAAATTTGGCCATGATTTGCGAAGATGCCAAATACCTGGAAGGTTCTTTCTCGAAGTATGTGGTTCAAGAAGATTTGGTGGAGGAAGACATATCCTTTGGATCCGGAGGGATGGTTCCCGCGGTCAATCGTTCCGGCATAGGTATCGAGATTAGGACGTCGGCGATCGAAAAATGGTCGGAACGATTTGATTCCCTCTCCGTGGCGACAGCCGCCACTGAAAGCGTTGCAGTGGGCTGCACGGCAATGCCAGTGTTCGACGTCAGCTCGGATCGATCACCGAGGCACACACAGCCATGCCAATTGAGGATTCTGAATAACTGCGGGAAGATGTCCGCTCTGGAAAACCATCCCGGGTTCACGTTTCAACAGCCGGCTAATGTTGTTTCTTTGAGTTAGCCGTGCAGCTGCCATTGGATGAACCACGGATATCATTTTGATGTTTGGCAATGGATATAATCGTTGACAGTCCGGCTTTCAACTGGTCGGAAACGCCTTGATTTTGCAATTTTTCCGCTTCTTCACAAATAGCATTAAACGCGTTGTTTATTTTTTCGGTACTCAGCATGGAAAAGCTCCTTTTGCATTAATCACAGCTTCTTGTATACCCCCCGTTCTCCGGTCGTGATTCGACCCAGCTTTTTAAGCCGGAAGGTGATGTTGTGAATTTTGCGCTGATCGAATTTCGTGGCTTTCATCAAGTTGGCAGTATCAATGCCCTGCGGTGATTTCTGGATGATGTCATAGACAATCTGGCTGGCTGGAATCCGTTTGATCTTTTCAACCACGCCATCCTTAACGACCACTTTTTTCCGGGTCGGGGCTCTTTTGGCCTTGGGTACTTTCGGTGAATCCGGTTGGACCAGTTTTCCAACTGCGGTTGCAATGCTTCCCAGGCTGTCGGCAAGTTGCTGAATGTTTTTGACAACCGATTCAAGTTCCTTTTGAATGTCCTGCACGATCTGGGTGTTTTTCATTTTCGGATAGGCCTTCCCGTTATCAAGTTCAGTAAGTTTCCTGCCGGCAGGTGTCTTTTTAATGCGACGTTCAAGTTTGAGGGCCTCGCTTTTGGTCATATTGAAACGGGTCCCCAACAGCTCGACGGGTTTCCGGGATCTCGTGTATTTAGCCCCTTTGCCAAGATTATGGGCGTCGAGGCGTTTTTCCAAATCGTTGGTGATTCCGCAATACAAGGATCGATCGGAGCAACGAACCAGATAGACGACCCAATTCCTGTCAAGCGTCAACGATCCACGCGTTCCTTCAATTCCTTGCCCGCTTTGAAAAAAGGCAGCTTTTTCGGCGCGATCTTTACCTTTTCACCGGTTTTGGGGTTCCGGCCCGTGTAGGATTTGTATTCTTTGACAAAAAAGGAGCACAATCCCCGGATTTCGACCCTGTCACCTTTAGCCAGTGCGTTGGCCATTTCGTTGAAAAAAATGCTGACGACCTTTTCAGCCTCTGGTTTGGAAAGGCCGTTTGAGTCTTTCAGTGCCTGGACTAATTCGAGCTTGTTCATACGTTCAACTCTCCTTAAACGTGGTCTGAACTGACTTGAGCGATTGTTGACTCGCTCTGCACCCAATCTATTGCCCATCGAGGGCCAGTGCCGATCCTGGACATCGCCGTGGGTGTGCCTGCGATCGACGCAGGCCCATAAAAACCACGTTATCGGCACATCGTATCCCCAATAGTCGCTCATCGTAAGTCTGATTTTAAATCGAGAAAGCGGAGACGCTAAGAAATAATACTTACACATAGCAAATATGTCAATAAATTAATTGTTTATCAACGGATTAAGCAGCGTTTGGAAGATTGTTTGACTTATACGCCTTTACTGTTTCGCGTCGTGGCATGCATGCACCCGTTTTCTCTCCCACTGCCTAATCCGGAGCGATTCAGAGCAGCGGCGGGAAGGGTGACTCGGTGGCAACGCCAATGAACTGAGGCCGGGCCAAGCCAATATGCTGAAACAACCTTTTAAATTACGCAACGTACGCGCCGCCCGGGCGTTCATGATTACCGACGGATCAACCGGTCTATCATATCTTTGGCCTGATCGGCCTCGACATGGAATCCGTTGTAAACGACAATCCCGCCCGGATCGATGATGACGGTCCAGGGGGTGCCGCCCGACCGGTAGGATCTCATAATCGGTGGCGCCTGATGGGTGTCGGGGTTGCCGGCCGCATGCGCCATGGGGATCTTCAGTGAATATTTCACCTGGTTCTGCCGTAGTTTATCCGGCGTATTGAAACGGTAGCCCTCGAACACCGTCTGGACGGCGATAAATTGGACCTGATCGTTGTTCGCGTACTCCTGTGTTATTTTTTTTAATGTTGGGAACCCCAACTTGCGGCACCCCGGTCACCAGTCCTGGAAAAAATAGAGGACAACGACCTTGCCCAGATAATCCCCCAAGCGAAGGGGGGGCATGCTGTTTCCGTCTCCGTCAATCCACGTATCCAATTCGAATTCCGGAGCGGTGCTTCCAAGAATTCCATATCTCGAGTTAGCCGCCGCCGTCTGAAGACCGAATATTGCAGCAAGCGGTGAGCGGCTCGCCACTCCCGACAGCGAAACCATTCCCACGCCCGTGGTGACAAGGACCGTCAACACGACTATCTTGAATGTGTAAATCATCTTTTTTTTCATCGGATGCTCCTTGCAGTATAGAAGTCACTGTTAATCCTGATCATCCGCCAATCTTAATCACCAATTCGCTTTTGGTTCGGTTTTTCCGATTCATTATCGGGTTTCATCAGGCACAAGGAGTTGAGACACATATGGTTCACCCGGCGCTGTCGTGCCTGTTGGTGATCGGAGATATCCCGAATGGATAAGCCAAAAGGGTCAACAGCAGGCGTGATCCATTTTCGAGACGCCGCTGGTGGCGACCGCCTGGTTTCATGGCTGCCGTTGCCGTTTCAATGATTCCATGATACTTCGAATGCCTGTATCGGCGCTTGCCTTCCTCGAAGCGTTCTCGGGCCACGATCGTGGATGTGATAGCCGCCCTTGTGTTCCATAATAAAAAAGCGCTCTTCCATGTGCGGTCGGTGATAACGGCCGAGCACAAGATTACCCATTGTTCGGCCGCCCACCAGGCGGCTTATTTGCAGAAGGAAACAGATGGTGAACGTGATACTAAATGAAAAGACGATGGACATGGGCGCGAAGGCGCTCGCCGTCAACGGATCGCTGGCTTTGCCGACAATCACCACTTCGCCGATGTTGCCGAGTTCTACTGCTGTGATGACCATGCCGTAAATCAAACCTTTAGTCACAATAGAAATCACCAGCGGTGCTTGCTCAATTTTTCGACCGATTGCCGTTCGCACGACGAATATTTCCAGCAGTCCGATACACGAAGATATGGTAACCCCGTGAATGGCGCCGATACAACCGCCGATCAGCGTCTGCTTCCAGCCCGCCCATCCGATCAGACTGCCATAGATGATGCCGATCAGCGTTCCGGTCGCAACGACCCACCCGAATATACGGACGCGGCGTTTGGTCCCTTCGCGCATGGGCTTGAAGATGGTCATTTTCATGATTCAGCGGGTGAATGTGGCCGTTGACAGGATTACCGCCGTTGCAAGCGTCGGCTGGCGTGGTTCTGGATCGGCCCGGCCGGCAACCAGCGGGGCCTTCTGTCTCGTCGGAACGAGAGATGTCAAGTAAACTGGTTTTCTTTCTTATACCACCCTGGCCGCATTTGTGGAACCCTCGAGACTATGCCACCAGCACTTCCCGCACCCTTTGGAGGGCTGCCTGTTCCTGGGGTTCGAGTTCCCGGCCGAGGCTCTCGACGGCGTTTTGGATCATGGCCAGGGCATCCTCACGATCGTGACGTTTCGCAAGCAGGCGGGGCAGGGTGGCGATGGACTTCTCCGTGTCGGTCTGCACGATGCGGGACTGCTCCCGCACGCGCTGCTGCATCTTATATAGTTCCAGGTCCTCTATCCGTGGGCTTTTGGCGAACAGCCGGCCGATGGTCTGGTAGCCCTTGCGCTGCACCATCTGATCGGCAAAGCCGATGACCAAAAAGATGCGCACCATGGCATCCGCAAACTCACCGGTGGCCATATTTTCACGCCAGCGCTCGGCATCGCGCCGGTGCACCTCCTCGAGATCCTGATCGTTGTCCGGGACGACGGTGCCGGCAAATTCCGAGACCATGTTCATCCACGGGTTTTCATACATGGCCTTGAACATCGATTCACAGGCCGCGTCGCGAATATCCCGGTAAAGATTCATTCCATCGACGATCGATTGGGACCAGAAGGCTTCCCAGGCGCTGAACAGGTTGTTCTCGGCAGCCGGCCGGCGGTTCGGCTTCTCTTTGATTTGGGCAGCCCAGGTCTTGACCGGGATCATCCAGGGGTTGAGATCGGAGAACACATAGCGCTGAACCCGCTGCGGATGCATCTGGCGCAAGGCTTCTGCCGTAGCATCGGTATTGGCCATGCGGATCCAGGGCGATACGAAGGCACGGTAGAGGGTATCGGTGGCTTCGGAGACCTTGCGCACGGCCAGGAAGGCTTTTTCGTCTTCAAGGCCGTCGTCCAGGGCCAGGATATCGTCGGTATGCTTCTCGGCATAGGTGATGCCATATTCGCCGGGTTCGTCCGGATCCGCCTCGATCTGCATCTGGTAGAGGCCCGGGGGCAGGTAGTCCAGCATGTCGAAACTGGCGATAATTTCCTTGTGCTCCTTGCGGGCGATTTTGGCGGACACGAAGATCCCCAGGTGGCCGATATTGGAATGGCTGATGAACACGATCACCTGGCCTCGGCGTTTGATCTCCTCTATGGTGCCATAGGTTTTGACGATCCAGTTGAAGGCTTGCTGGGGCGGGGTGATGTTATCGCCGAAAGAGGCGAAGACCACCACCGGGTTGTGGTTGTTTTTCAAATCCACACGCCGGCCCGCGTCGAGTTCGAATTCACCCCGCTCGAGCTTGTTGCCCACGAAAAGCCCGTCGACGATCTGGTGAATTTCCTTGTCGGTCATCAGGAAAAAGCCGCCCCACCAGCGTTCGAAATCGAGAAAGCGTTTTTCCTCGGTGTCCACATGGGCGTAGACATTATAAAGCTTGGACCACAGGCTATTGGCCGGATTGAGGTGTTCGAAATTGGCGACCAGGTTGGCCCCGTCGAAATAGCCGTTGCCCAGATCGCTCAACAGGGAATTGATCCACACCCCGCCCAAGAGCCCGCCGGTATAGCGCATGGGGTTGGCTCCTTCCACACCGCCCCAGTAGGAGAGCGGAGAGCCGTTGAACACCATCGGCCCCACCAGGTCCGGTCGTTCCGCACCGACCAGGGCCGCCGCCCATCCGCCCTGGCAGTTGCCGATGATCGCCGGTCGGGGGGCCTCGGGGTGCAATTCGCGAACCATCTCGATGAATCGGATCTGGGCGTTGCGCACATCGGCCAGGGTCTGGCCACGTTCGGGTCGGGTAAAAAAAATCAGAAAGTAGACCGGGTGCCCGGCATCCAGTGCCATGCCGATCTGCGAATCGGTTTTTGAGCCGCCGATCCCGGGACCGTGTCCGGCCCGCGGATCGAAAATGACGATGGGGCGGCTGGCGGCTTTTGGCGCCTTGGCGGCCACACACGACCGGTGGCGACGCTCGGGTGGGTTGTCGGAAGCCTGCGGTTGCGACTCGCCCGCCCCGCCTGACGATTCAATGCGGCGGTCGAGGATGCCCACCAGGGCATAGTTTGCCGGCCGATCGAAACGGCGGCCGTCCAGGACCATTTCGTAATCGAACACCAGCACCGGCGGCTGGTCCTTTTCCAGGTGCTCGAGGTAGGTGTTGCCGCGTTTGCGCAGGATATCCGTGAAGAGTACGGCACGCTGGGCTGCGTCGGTCCAGTATTCGCTATAATCCGTCATCAATCTGTGAGTCGCTGCGGTAAACATGCGGGTTTCCTTCTCCTGTAAAAGCATTCAAACTCATTAAAAGCGTTTAACGATAGATATATCGGCATGATTTTACTACAATCAAGGGAATGAACCGATGCTCTCCCACGAGATCCTCATGCCTGCCGTTGGTAGCGTTCACAGCAGACGTCGCCGGTTGAGAATTGACAAGCGGCGCAGGCAGGGGCGTCCACTTCGGGCTGGGACCGCAGGGTATCAACCAGGTAGGGGGTCAGCAACCCTGAAGCCCGCGACAGCTTTTCGAGATCGACACCTGTGTTTACGCCTTTTCCTTCCAAAGCGGTCACCACGGACTCGGTGGCCACATTACCCGAGGCCCCGGGCGCATAGGGGCACCCCCCCAATCCGCCAGCGCTGGCATCGAAGGTGCTTATTCCGTAGGACCAGGCTGCCAGCACATTGGCAACGCCCTGGCCATAGGTGTCGTGGAAATGCATGGCGATGCGCCCGACCGGCAAGTGGGGGAGCAGAAGATCGAGCAGCCGCCTGACATCGTCCGGGGTGGCCTTGCCGATGGTGTCGGAAATGGACACTTCGCCGACCCCCATGTCCACCAGCTTGTCGACCACCCCGATCACGGCGTGGGGTACGATGCGCCCCTCGAAGGCACACCAAAAGGCGGTGGAGACGTACCCCCGCACCGGCAACTGTTCACGTTGGGCGCCGGCCACCACCGGTGCAAAGCGTCGCAGCGAGCCGGCCAAGGAGGTGTTGATGTTCTTCTGGTTGAAGGTTTCGCTCACGGCCGTGAAGACGGATACTTTATCGATCCGGGCGTCGAGTGCCCGTGCAAGGCCCCTTTCGTTGGGGACCAATGCCGAATAGACCACCTCGTTTCTGCGGGAGATGCCGTCGAAGACCGCCGCCGCATCGTCAAGCTGGGGCACCCAGCGGGGTGAGACGAAGGCGCTCACCTCGATTTCAGCCACACCGGTCTCGGAAAGGGCATCGATATATGCGATCTTCACACCGGTGGGAATCTGAGCGGTTTCGTTCTGCAGCCCGTCCCTGGGGCCGACTTCTACGAGTTTCATGGTTGAGCCCTCCCTTCTGCGGATGAGGCGGTCTATTGCTGGCCACTTCTCGAGGCCCGACGGGTAAAATCGTGACCCTGAGCTGCTCATCTGACGAAAACTCGACAATTTGCAACGATACGTTATATAAAGATGAATGTCCACTTGAACCGCGATAGCGAGCGCATTCCTCGCCGCTTGTCAAAGCAAAGCGGAGATCCCGTTACCGGGGTCGGCGCAGAGCAGAGATGCCGAGCAGCGGTGCGGCGGGGTTAGCGAGCGAACTGAAAATCGATTTTTTATCCT
>NZ_JASJGN010000237.1:0-10732 GCF_033791525.1 Desulfosarcina sp. | reverse complement strand
GTTCCTCCAGTACCCGTTCCTTCGGTACCCGTTCCTCCGGTACCCGTTCCTCCGGTACCCGTTCCTCCGGTACCCGTTCCTCCGGTACCCGTTCCTCCGGTACCCGTTCCTCCGGTACCCGTTCCTCCGGTACCCGTTCCTCCGGTACCTGCTCCATCGGTACCACCGCCATCCCCCGCTCCAGTGCCTCCGCCTTCTCCGGTTCCACGGTCGGTGCCTGTCCCGCCAGTGCCGTCACCTCCAGTCCCGGGTCCTTCACCTGATCCGCCGGCAGTATCCCCGGTGCCGCTGCCGTCACCCGGTCCCGCGCCTTTAACCTCTGCTGAAACACTCTCCAGATCCGCCTGGATCATGTTCTCGGACACGGCGCCTGGATTGGCCATGAGGGATTCGATGTTCAGGGTTTTGGCGAACTCCTCGGTCAGCACGCTTTCCAGCAGCGTGTCCATGAACATCTTGCGGGTCTTGGCCTCGTCTTCTGCAGCCATCATCTGGGGGGTCAGATCTTTTAGTGCATCACGGGAAATCACCTCATCATCGTCGGTCACTTTTTTAAACCGCACGTGGTTAACCTTGATGCTGGATACCCCGCGGGCAAAGATGGCTTTTTTGAATCCCTCGGCGCCGTTATATTTGGTGATATCGCCGAACACTTCCAGAAAAACCTTGATTTCCCGTTTCTCAAGACCGGGTTCGATGGAGATGGACTGGAGGCCGTTATTTTTGAACAGCATCACTAAACGCCCCACATTGAGGCGGGCGTCCAGAGGCTCTTCATCCACGAAAAACTCCTCGCGGTTGAGAATAAATACCAGGGGAGAGATGATGTCCAACAGGCTTAAGGCGCCATCGTAGAACATGTCGATGGATTGTTCCACAAACGGGTGGTTGGGCTGATACATCATGGAGCGATTGAACAACAGGGCAATGGTTCGTCCGAATTGGGAGAGCTGGTTTTTCGTCGCGGCGTCTAATGGCATGGTGTCCTCATCTGGCTGAAGATGATATCATCAATTTTTTCGAAAATCGTTCCAGTTCCGATGCAAACTCATGACAGGAGGGGAAGCGCTTATCCCGGTCAAAGGCCAAAGCTTTGAACAGGATTTCATCCAAGGTTCGGTTGGCCACGGGGTGGACCTCGGATGGCCGCTGCCGGAAGATTCGGTCTTTCAACCCGAGCTTCATCTTGAGCAGATCCATGGCCGTCCGGTAGGGAGGGTAGGGAAGTTTGGACATGAGCATTTCGAGCATCATCACCCCGGCGCTGTACATGTCCGCACGACCGTCGACGGTGCCCGACAAAATTTGTTCCGGCGCGATATACATCGGGGTGCCCAATAACAGCCGGTCACTTTTGCTCGTGGTTCGGGAGACCCGGGCCACACCGAAATCGGTGATCAGCGGTCGCTTGGAATGTCCTTCGATCATGACGTTGTCCGGTTTGATATCGCGGTGCACGATGTCGTTGTCATGGGCATACGCCAGGCCATCGAGGATTTTCAGCATCAGGGAAAGAATGGTCGGCAGCGGCATAAACCGTTTGGAAGGCACGATATTTTTCTGGGTTCGGCGGATAAAGTAGGATAATTCGTTGCCCTTGACCAGCTGCATGGTAAAAAAGAGGAAGTCTTTTGTTTCGCCGACCTCATAAACGGGAATGATGTGGGGGTGCGTCAGGATGGCTGCCGATTCGGCCTCCTGCTGGAAAAAAGCGGCGGTTTTTTCCGTCATCAGGGATTTGGGAAGGACCTTGACGGCAATCTGCCGTTTAAGCGTTTTCTGGAAAGCTACGAAAACGGCGGACATGGCGCCGTGCCCGATCTTCTTCAGCAGCACGGAGGTGCCCACCTGCTGGCCGACCAGATGATCCAGATTAAGCTTCCCGATGGTTGACATGGTTTTCCTTACATCCCGATGCCGTCAATGACCGTCCCACAGCCGCTGCAACGGCACTTTCGCATCCGGTTGTCCGTGATATGAAACCCTTGGCGGGCAATAACGGTTTGCCCGCAACCGGAGCAGATGGTATCCTCGCCGCCCTGTCCGGGAATGTTGCCCGTGTAGACATACTTCAGTCCGGCCGTAATTCCGATGTCTCTGGCCAGAATGAGGGTCTCCACCGGCGTCGAGCTCCGATCCGTCAGTTGGTAAGTGGGGTGAAAACGGCTCACGTGCCAGGGGGTTTCGACGCCCAGATCCGTGGCGATAAAGGTTGCCAGCCGGGACAGCTCCCCGGGATCGTCGTTAAGCCCGGGAATAATCAGGGTGGTGACCTCCACCCAGACCTCCTGGCTTTTCATTCGCCGCAGGGTTTCCTTGACCGGTTCCAGTCGGGCGCCGCACTGCCGTTTGTAAAATTCGTCGCTATAGGCTTTCAGATCCACGTTGGCGGCATCCAGCCAGGGACTGATCCGCTGCAGCGCCTCGGCACTCATGTACCCATTGGTGACGAATACATTTTTAATCCCCTGACTGTGGGCCAATTGCGCCGTATCGCAGGCAAACTCGAAAAAAACCGTCGGCTCCGTATAGGTGTAGGCGATGCTGGCGCATCCCCTGCGCACGGCGGTATCCACCACCTGCTGCGGTGTCACCGCATCTCCCATCACCATACCGTTCCGGTCCGCCGGCATCTGGGCGATGTCCGCATTCTGGCAGAACCGGCATTTGAAATTGCAGCCCACCGTGGCGATGGAATAAGAACGGCTGCCGGGCATCAGGTGGAAAAGCGGTTTTTTTTCGATAGGGTCGTCACCGGCAGCGATCAGGCGGCCGTACACCTGTGTCTCCAGGATGCCACCCCGGTTTTCCCGCACTCCGCAGATTCCCCGTTTGCCGTTGCCGATCACGCACATATGGCTGCACAGCCGGCATCGGACCCGCTGGTCTTGCAGAGTTTCGTAGAGCCAGGCTTCCATCGGGGGCGGGCTCCTTTCCTTTCGGGATTTTTCCCCGGCCAAGGGTACCGTTTGCCCGAAAATGGAATTATTTAGTTTAAACAGTTATTTGAATCATTTGTCAAATGATTCTCACCCAATTCGGTTAATTATTAAATCGAAAGGGCGAGCGCATCTCCCACCGGTTTATTGTGGGGAATCGTCAAAACCGTTGGATGGGGCCATACCGGAACAGCCGGCCGCACCGGCTGCGATGCGGCCAACTTTTTTGGGTTGGTATCGGATGGCCAGGGGACGCGTGCGGAACCGTGGTACCAGGGTAACGACCATACCGGCGAAGGTGCCGAAAGGGAAACGCTGGACCAGGCCTGAGCCTTCGATCTGCTTCATCCAGGCTCCCCAGGGGCCGGGAAACTGGCAGACAGTGCGCCAGCACACCGGGACCGGTCCCATCAGTTCCCGGACCATGCTCTTGATTTCCCAGACGCTGAAAAAGTTGGCCCGGTTGTAAATGGTCGGGGTGAATATGCCTTGCACCCGCCGGCCGATGCCGGTGAGGGCATAGCGGTTCAAGAATCCGATAAACACCCGGTCCTTAGCCACCCGAAAGGCCTCCGCCAGGGCTTTTTTCGGGTTATCCACAAATTCCAGGCAGGTAAACAGGCAGGCATGGTTGAAAGAATTATCGTCAAAGGGAAGATCTTCGGCGAACCCGCGATACAGGGAGACGCGATTGCCCACTGTTGTGGACAGGATGTCGAGCATGTAGGGGGAAGGATCGATGCCTGTCACGTCGAGGCCCTTTTCCATTAGCGGTGCGATCGAGGCCCCGGTGCCGCAACCGATGTCCAGCACCGACTCACCGGCAACCGGATCCAGCATCCCCAGCATGAGGCGGCTCTCCAGGTCGGCGGCAAAGCGGTTTCTGCGCTTTAGCATCCACTGGTGGTAGCGCTTGGCATCATGAAAATCGAAAATATAACCCATGAGAATAAGTGTATTTAATTACAGCGGGTTAATCAAGTGCAACCTTTTTAATATAGTTCTTGATCATCGGGTTGCAAGTTGATTGTATGAAACCTTTCTTCACCCTTTTACGAGGAGACCGCCATGAGCGACTCATTTCAGGTGCATCCCATCGGATGGATTCGTAAAAAAGACGATGCCGTCCGCATCGACATCGACCCCGCTTTCCAGGACGGCCTTGTGGGGCTGGAAGGTTTTTCGCACATCATCGTCTGCTACTGGTTTCATGAAAACGACAATCCCGATGACCGCCGCCGGCTCCAGGTGCGCCCGATGAAAAACCCCTCAAACCCACTTACAGGTGTTTTTGCCACACATGCCCCGGTTCGCCCTAACCTGCTCGGCTTGTCGACTTGCCGGGTGGTATCCGTCACCGGGAACATGATCCGCATCGACGCGATCGACGCCCGCAACGACACGCCGGTGATCGACATCAAATGCTACATCCCCGACAAGTTGAAACCCTCGGAAATCCGGTTGCCCGCGTGGATTTCAAGTCAATAAATAACCATCGCCGAATGATAAATAAATAACGAAGACCAAAATACAAAATCTCAAACCGCATGATTCTGAAGAAAGCACCTTCCAATCATCTAACCGGCATCATCCCCGAACGGCTTCGCGGGGTAGTGGATCGTGTTACCTACCACAATGCCGATAACGGTTGGTCGGTCCTACGCGTTTTGCCGTTCGACAACTCCCACCAGCCGCAGACCGTGATTGTTCACCAGACCCGGGTTTTTGCCGGTGCGACCATGGAATTTATCGGTGCCTGGACAGTCAAACCGAAATATGGCCGGCAATTCAACGCCACCCGTGCCGTAGAGCTCAAGCCGGCCACCAGCGCCGCTCTGGAGAAGTACCTCGGATCGGGGCTTATCAAAGGTGTCGGACCCAAGACGGCCAAAAAGATCGTCAGGCATTTTGACAAGGAAACGCTGGACATTTTCGAAGGGGACATCGACAGGCTCACTGAGGTTCCGGGGATTGCAGAAAAAAAACTGGAGACCATCAGCGCGGCCTGGATCGAACACCGTGCCGTCCGCGAGGTCATGATGTTTCTGCAGTCCCATGGGATCAGCACGCTCTATGCTGTCCGGATTTTTAAGGCATACGGGGACCAGGCCATCGCCACGGTCACCGAAGACCCGTATCGGCTGGCCAGGGATCTATACGGGATCGGTTTTTTTTCAGCGGACAAGGTTGCCCTGAGCATCGGTCTGGAAACCGACAGCCGGCAGAGAATCATGGCGGGGGTCAGCCACGTGTTGGCCTCCAGTAGGGACTTCGGTCACTGCTACCTGACCGAAGCGCAAATAAGGTCCCAGACCAATGATCTGCTGGCTTTGGACGTGGGAAACCGCTTACCTACGCTGATGGATGAGATGCAGGCCGGTGGTCTGCTGATGCTGCGTGGACGCGAGAATCCCCAAGGGGGCACCGAGCGTTGTTATTATTCAAAAACGCTCTATTTCGACGAGTTATATGTGGCTCGAAAAATCGCACGTATGGACGGGTCGGTTCCCATCGATATGGATCGGGTGCAACGCTGGATTGGCAACTACTGCAGCACCAGCCGCATCCGCTTGAGTGACGAGCAGGCGGCGGCTGTCCGGGGTATCGTGGGCCGGCAATTCTCCGTGCTGACCGGCGGCCCCGGGGTGGGCAAGACCACCACGACCCTTGTCCTGGTAAAACTGCTTGAATCCCTTAACGCGCGGGTGCTGCTGGCAGCGCCCACTGGCCGGGCGGCACAGCGGATGACCGATGTCATCGGCCAGGAATCGAAGACCATCCACCGGCTGCTGGAATGGCAGCTGGGCCGGTTCAAGAAAAACGAAGAGAATCCCCTCGATGCGGATTTTCTGATCGTGGATGAATGCTCCATGCTGGACATCAGCCTGACGGCATCCCTGCTCAAGGCGGTTCCGGAAAGGGCTCAGGTCCTTTTAATCGGTGATGCCGACCAGCTGCCTTCGGTGGGTGCCGGCAATGTCCTGCGGGATGTCATCGCTTCGGGAAGGGTCCCTTGCTTCCGATTGACCCGGATTTTCAGGCAGGCGGAACAGTCCCTGATCATCAACTACGCTCATGAAATCAATCAGGGCGACATGCCATACATCGATTCGCCGTTTAAAAGACCGGAGATATGGACCAACGGTGCCGATTGCTTTTTCATGGATTCGGATGAAGCCACCGGGGAGCAGCTGCGTTTTGTATCCAGGGTGAAACGGTATTATGATGCGCGTCTGTCCGCCACGGCGGCGGGAGCAGAAGAGAATCTTTATGAGTTTCGAATCAACGAGCCGGTCGTCCCGTACGAGAAAGAACTGACCATTCCCAGGAAATTCGAACACATCAATCTGGATCAGGTGGCTCAGGCCGGCAATCGAGTCGAAGAACTGGTTTCCGTCCTGAAAAAAATCCACCCCTGGTCTTCGCTTCACCATGGTCTGTCGGCGTCCGACGTCGTCAGGAGGTTGTATGTAGAGTGGGTCCCCAAATATTACCCGGGCCGCGAAATCCAGATTCTTTCCCCCATGACACGCGGCAGTCTCGGCACCATGAGCCTGAATACGATGATTCAGGAAGCGGCCAATCCACCGTCAGAGGGCAAACACCAGCTGAAAGTCGGGGAACGGTTTTTCAGAACCGGAGACCGGGTCATCCATCGCAGGAACAACTATGACCTGGGTGTCTACAACGGCGACATCGGCGAAATCGTTCGGATCGACAACCAGGCACTGACCTGCACGGTCTCCTTTTTTCCGGACAGCCGGACGGTGGATTATCAACGGGACGACATCGTTGAACTGGACCTGGCCTACGCCATTACGATCCACAAATCCCAGGGCAGCGAATTTGAAGTGGTCATCATTCCGGTGCTCACCCAGCATTTCAAGATGCTCTTCAGAAATCTCCTGTACACCGGCCTGACGCGTGCCCGACGGCTGGCGGTGTTAGTGGGCACCCGCAAAGCCATGGCCATGGCGGTGAGAAACCAGGACACCAGCCAGCGGCAGACGATGTTGCAGGCACTGTTGGCAGGGGGACGGTGATTCGTTGAACGGCAAACGCCGAACGCAACCAAACAGAAAATACGATTATCCAATGTCGGATAAGGAACCGCAGAATATCGAAAGATGAGAGCCTGTCTTTCTATCGTATTGCCATCGCGCAGCGATTCAATCCTTGGACCTTCGAGATTGGGCATTGGACATTCTGCGGTTCGCTCGCCGCGTTTGACATTGCCGGACCATTTTTCTATAAGCGGCCTGGATCGGAAGAAGTTCGACCATCGATGAAACTAAAAAGATTTTTGTTTAGACTATCATTCCACGTATGATTGAGGAGGCCCGATGACACTATCTCCCCTCACCGCCGTTTCCCCAGTGGACGGCCGCTACCGGAGGGCCACCGCCGCCCTGTCCGACTATTTTAGCGAAGGAGCCTTGATCCGTTACCGGGTCCGAGTGGAAATCGAATACTTCATCGCCCTTTGCCGGCTGCCCTTGCCCCAGTTGGCGGATATCGAACCGGCGGTGTTCGATCGTCTGCGAGAATCCTGTCAAGCTTTCACCATGGAAGACGCGGCCGCGATCAAGGAGATCGAAAAGACCACCAACCATGATGTCAAGGCAGTGGAGTATTTCGTCAAAGGCATCTTCGACCGGCTGGGCCTGTCCGCCTACAAAGAATTCATCCACTTCGGCCTCACTTCTCAGGACATCAACAATACGGCCGTGCCCCTTTCCCTGAAGGAGGCCTGGCAGGCTGTGATGCTGCCGGTGTTGGAAGCGACGGTGGCCGACCTGACGACCAAGGCCCGACAATGGAAGCCAGTGCCCATGCTGGCCCGGACCCACGGCCAGCCCGCGTCGCCCACCCGGCTGGGGAAGGAGATCTACGTGTTCGTGGATCGGCTGACCCAACAGATGAAGCTGCTGGAGACCGTGCCTTTCGCTGCCAAATTCGGCGGCGCCACGGGGAATTTCAATGCCCACCACGCAGCCTATCCGGACATCGACTGGATCGCATTCGGCAACCGGCTGGTCAACGAAGGGCTGGGGCTGCATCGCTCCCGGGTAACCACCCAGATCGAACACTACGACCACATGGCCGCGTTTTTCGACGGCGTGAAGCGGATCAATACCATTTTGCTGGACCTGTGCCGGGACCTGTGGGCCTACATTTCCATGGATTATTTCAAACAGACCATCAAAAAGGGTGAAATCGGCTCCTCGGCCATGCCCCACAAGGTCAACCCCATCGATTTCGAGAATGCCGAAGGCAACCTTGGCCTTGCCAACGCCGTGCTGGGTCACCTCTCGGCCAAGCTGCCCATCTCCCGGCTTCAACGGGACCTGACCGACTCCACGGTGACCCGCAACATCGGGGTGCCGCTGGGCCACACCCTCATCGCCCTGAAATCGCTCAAGCGGGGGCTGGACAATCTGATCCTCAACGAAGACGCCCTGAAAAAAGATCTCGACAACAACTGGGCCGTGGTGGCCGAAGGCATTCAGACCGTGCTGAGGCGCGAAGGTTACCCCAAACCCTACGAGGCCCTGCTGGCCCTTACCCGCACCCACGCGGCAATCGACCAGGCCGCCATTGTCGCCTTCATCGACACCCTGGATGTGGCCGAGGGTGTCAAGAAGGAACTGCTGGCGATTACGCCGGAGAGCTATACTGGCATTCACGATTTTTAAGGCGCGTCCATCCACAAATGGCATTTTCGGCCCGGGCCGGCGTTCTCACTCTGGTGATATCCTCGACGCAGCGATGCTACGCCTGCGGTTTCACCATCGTTGCGGCCTTGGCCTGAACCAAAAACTACCATTTCTGGACGGACACGGATCAGGTCTATTCATCAGCGGCCCTGGGCACGATTCATAGAAAAATGTTGACTTCATAAAAACTGGAATCACCGGTTGTATCCGCCATGCCAAAACTTTACCTGAAAGAATACGCGCGGGCACTTGCCGGCAGAGAGGTCTTTATTGCCTGCCGTGAGGGTATTCTGCGCGATCATTTCCAGGATATCATCACCGACATCAAATTCCTGGTTCGCCACGGCGCCCTGACCGTCTTGCTCCACAACATGCCCAACCGTTTTGCCAACCAGAAGCTGATTACCCAGTTGGCGCAGCGGCTGCCGGCTACCGGCATGGTCCGGGTGCCTCCGGAGATCGATTTTTACGATGCGGTGCTCAACCATCAAGCATCCATGTTCAAGGTCATTTTCCTGGAGCGGCGTTATCTCATCGACCGCCAGGCGAACAAGATCAACGCCATCACCACCGGCCGGGTTCGCGAATCCCTGGCGGATTTCGGCGACCTGATCGCCAACGTCAACTTCAAGGGGGCCATGGCGTGCATCTGCCGCAAGATCGAGGCCGGGCAGTGTGACCGTATTCACATCCTGGCGGCGGGAAAAAACGCCATCAAGCACGAACTCTTTACCGTGGAAGGGGCGGGCACGCTCATCGCCAACAACTTCCAGGAATCGTTCCGTCAGGTGCAAACTGACGAAGAGGTGGCCATCGTTCACCGTATTCTTGAGATGTACAAACGTTCGGGTTTTTTGAAACCGCGCACCAAAGCCTACCTGAAAAAAAACCGGCACCGGTTTTACGTTACCGCCATCGACGGCATCGTGGTGGGTTGTCTAGAGCAGAAAATCATCGATGCGCAGACCGTGGAAATGGGCGCTCTGGCCATTTCCACCCGTTTTCGCAACCAGCGGGTGGGTGTGCATACAGTAAAATCTTTCATGGCCTTGATGAACGCTCAGGGTTACAATCGCTTTATCTCCCTGACCAACAACCCCCGCCTGGAAGCGTTGTACCGTCAATTGGGGTTCGTTCAGGAGAGCCGCCCGGAATACGGGCGCAGGCAGGAGCAGAGCCCGGATGTGAAGATGTTCTGTAAAATCGATGAACCGGCGGTCTGAACAAGACGGGTGGTCCGGCAGCATCCGGCGTGCGTATACCGGACACTGCCGGACCCGAGTGCAGCGGGGTTAGGCCAGGCCTACCATCTTCAATGCTTCCTGGGCACTGTAGTGGATCTCGGCGGTAAAGTTAAAATCCGGTATGCCGTAGAAGGAAATATACCGGTTGGACACATATTCCATTGCCAAGGCCAGCTTGGACTCGTCCACTTCAAAAATTTCCAGCCCATGGGTCCCGTCCATTTTTGCTTTCACGAAAGGTCCGAGCAGCTTCATGTAATCTGGCACCGGCGCCAGTTCCATAAAACGCTTTCCGATATCCTTGGCCGTTTCCGGCTTGAATTTGATGGTTCCCACAATTACCATTTTTACATCTCCTTTTTCTTTGTATGGCCAAAGCCATTCTCTTGTCGCCATTGAGCCCTTCGTAATAAGTACCACGGGCCTTCAAACGGACCGTTCCGCCTGAAGGCCGGTTATGGGCAATTTCATGGGACCTTTCTTTATCATTCTCACTCCTGAACGATATCACGTGCAATCATTCACCGCTGGCGATCCACGGAAGGGGCATAAGCATCGGTCAGAGAAGCCAGGATCGTAACCAACGAAAATGTATTATATCAAACGCACAATCGAAGCGGCGGGCACGGCTTGCATGGGGAGCGGGGGAAACGGATCGGTATAAGATACAACTGCCAATCCGGACGACCTGTAAACCCTATAAAACCATATAGCCATCCCTGATGCGGTATACGGGGAGACGACTGTTTTGAAAATCGTTTGGGATGGTTCAAAATTGGGGCTATGGCGATTCGGTGGTCAGGCGCTGGATGGATCGGCGAAAAATTGAACC
>NZ_JASJGN010000236.1:0-9860 GCF_033791525.1 Desulfosarcina sp. | reverse complement strand
GGGCCCCGGCACGGCCCGCGTGGAAATCGTGGCGCTGGGCGAACGACGCCAGACGGCCTCGGGTGACGCCTTCGTCCCCATGGACTATTTCAACGGTGCATTCACCTTCCAGGTGGGGGCTTTTTCCAGCCGGGACAATGCCGAGCGTCTGCGGGCCAAGCTGGACCAAGCCTTCATCAACGCCCACGTCACGCGCTATGATCGCGGTGATGCGGTCTTCTACCGGGTTCGCGTGGGCCGTTGCAACGACCTCGAGAGCGCCGAAAAGTATGAACAGCACCTGGCAAGCAGCGGGTACCCCGATGCCTTTATCGTGGCCGAGTGAAAAATCGGGTCCAAGGGGTCGAGGATTCGAGGGTCCAAGGGAAAGGGTCACTGAAGACTGAAAAACCGTGGTAGATGACAAAAAGCACTTACAGATGATGGATGTCGGAAGTCTGAATGCCTGGAAAAAAAATGCCGATAAATGTGAGTTAGGCATCTTACTGCAAAATAATGAGTCTAACATTAGCACGGCCGGAGCCATGGTTTCGACATCTTGATAGAAATTGATAATTTACATTCACTTGACCCCTTGAACCCTCGAATCCTTGAACCCTTTTTAATGTCACCTTTCATCTCTGGCTGTCGCCAAAGGGTAAATATTCATATTGAATCCCTTTAAAACCATTTTCCTCGACCGCGACGGTGTCATCAATGAAGACTCCCCTGACTACATCAAGTGTTGGGCGGAGTTTCACTTCATACCGGGCAGCCTGGATGCCGTCGCCCGCCTGACCCGCAGCGGCTTGACCGTCATCGTCATCACCAACCAGTCGGCCATCAACCGCCGGTGGGTTTCCGTGACAGAGCTGGAAACAATGCACCGCCGGCTGCGCCAGGCCGTCCTCGACAGCGGTGGCCGGATCACGGACATCTTCTATTGCCCCCACCTGCCGGATGAAGGCTGCGGCTGCCGCAAGCCGAAACCGGGACTGATCTTCGCCGCCCGGGACCGCTACGGCATCGACCTCTCCAGTGCCGTGATGGTGGGCGACAGCGTCAAAGATATCCTGGCGGGTCAGGCCGCGGACTGCGGCCGGACTGTCCTTGTGCAAACCGGCAACGGAATGACCGCCATCCAGGCCCTCGAAGAAACCGGCCAGCGCCCCGATCACGTGGCCGCCGACCTGGACCGGGCGGCGCAATGGATCCTGGACCGGCCCGGCTCACACCCATGACGCCCTCCCCGGAAATCACCCTGGCCGGCCATATCGAGCGGGTCACCTATTACAACCGGGAGAATCACTTCACCATCGCCCGGCTGCGCACCGATGAAAACCGCCGGACCATCACCATCAAAGGCACCATGCCCGAGCCTCGCGTCGGGGAATCGATAGAGGTCCGGGGACGCTGGGAGACCCATGCCCGCTATGGCCAGCAGCTCACCTTCACGGCCTTTACGGTACTTCTGCCGGCCACGGTGGACGGCATTCGCAGCTACCTGGAATCGGGTTTCATCAAGGGCGTGGGTCTCCGGCTGATCGACCGGATCATCAACCACTTCAAGGCCGACACCCTGGCGGTGATCGAGGCCAATCCTGATCGGCTCACCGAGGTGGTCGGCGTCGGCAAAAAGACCGCCCGGCGGATCGCCGGGGCCTGGCAATCCCATCACGCCGCCAGGCAGCTGGTGCGCTTTCTGGAGGAAGCCGGCGTGGACACCGCCTATGCCGGCCGTCTGCTGCGCGAGTATGGCAGCGACGTCATCGACATTCTGTGCAACGACCCCTACCGGGTGGCCGAGGACATTCCCCGGATCGGTTTTCGCATTGCCGACGCCATCGTCCGGCACGCCGACACCCCCGTCGATGAAATGGATCGGGCCAGAGCCTGCATGTTTCACCTGTTCGAACAGGCCGTTGACCAGGGACATGCGTATATTGCCCAGGACCAGCTTTTCGACCAGTGCCGGGAAACCTACGATGTCGAGCCGGAAACCGGTTCAGCCGCCCTGAATCACCTGGTTCAGGCAGGGGAGCTGGTGGTGGCAGATGAAGCGCATGGGGCGAATTCACCCCTGATCTTTCCCAGACTGCTCCACCAGGCCGAAACCGTGATCGCCCGCCGCATCGAGGCCATGCAGTCCATCCCCCTGGCCGACACGCCGCCGGACAGCCGGTTGATCACCGAGGAAGTGTTGAAGAAACTGTCCATCACCCTGTCCACGCAGCAGGAGGAGATCCTCTCGCAAATGCTCTCCCACAAGGTGTCGGTAATCACCGGCGGTCCCGGCACCGGGAAAACCACGTTGATTCGCTCGATCACAGCCGTGATGGAGAGATTGGGACACCGGGTGATGCTGGCGGCGCCCACGGGCCGGGCCGCCCGGCGCCTTTCCGAAGTGACCGGCCGGCCGGCGGCCACCCTTCACAAGGCCTTGGGTTACAACCTGGCCGACGGCCGCTTCGAGCGCAGCGAAGACGATCCCCTGGCCGCTGATGTGGTGGTCGTGGACGAGACCTCCATGGTGGATACCCTGCTCATGGCCCAACTGATCCGGGCCGTACCGGTGACCGCCACCCTCATCCTGGTGGGGGATGTTTTCCAGCTGCCGTCGGTCGGGCCGGGTAACGTGCTCTCCGACCTGATCCGCTCCCAAAAAATCATCACCTTCGAACTGACCGAGATTTTCCGTCAGGACCAGCAGAGCGCCATCGTCGTCAATGCCCATCGGGTCCGCAACGGTCAGCCGCCGGTCATCGCCCCTCCCGACGACCCGGATGAGCTGTCCGAGTTTTACTTCATGGAACAGGCCGATCCCGAACGGGTGGTCGAAACGGTGGTCAAACTCTGCCAGCGGGAGATTCCTCGTCACTTAAGGCTGGATCCTGTCCGTGACATTCAGGTGCTCACCCCCATGCATCGCGGCCCGGTGGGCACGCTCAACCTGAATCGGGTGCTCCAGGACGCGCTGAACCCCACCGGTGAGCAGGTGGAGGTGGTGGGCCGCCGGTTCAAGGTGGGTGACAAGGTGATGCACCTGCGCAACAACTATCGCAAAGAGGTTTTCAACGGGGATATCGGCATTCTGGACAGCATCGATCTGGAACATGAGCGTGCCGAGGTGGACTACGACGGCCGCAAGGTACCCTATGACTTCGTGGAACTGGACGAGCTGAGCCTGGCCTATGCGATTTCCGTGCACAAATCCCAGGGATCGGAATACCCGGCGGTGGTGATCCCCCTGCTGACCCAGCACTACGTCATGCTCCAGCGCAATCTGCTCTACACTGCGCTGAGCCGCGGCAAACAGCTGGTGGTCATGGTGGGCACCACCAAAGCCCTGAACGTGGCATTGAAAAACGATCGCCCCCGGCAGCGACGCTCCATGCTGGCCAGGCGGTTGAATCCGGAGTTGCCTGAAGACAGAGGACAGGGCCAGATGACTGAGGACTGATCACTGAGGACTGAAATCGGAGGTCGGAAGACAAACAAAAAAAAGACAATAGACAAAAACCAAATGACAAATAAATCACAATAATCAAATTCGAAATTCCAAACCTTATGGCCTCGAAGATTGGATATTGAAATTTGGAATTTATTTGAGATTTGTTATTGTGTAGGTTGTTGGTTGAGCGCTGGTGCCTGAATGGGCAGTTTCCAGTTTATCCGGGGCATGGGGTTATTGTTTGAACCCCCTCGCCCCTTTGGGGAGAGGGCCGGGGTGAGGGGGAAATTGGGTCAGGAGGCTTCCGGATCCGAAGGTTCCGAGGGGACGGGAATCTTGAAAAAACGGATGCCTTCGGCTTTGAGGGTTTCTTCCTCCTTGGGCGTGCTGACGCCGCGGATGCTCCGGGGTTCGGTTACGCCATAATGCATCTTCAGTGCCTCTTCGGCAAAATCGGCGCCCACGTTGTCGAAATTATCCTGCACATAGTCGACGATTTTTTTGCCCAGGGCCTCCATGTCCGCAGTGTCGCCCGGGTTGAGGGGCAGCGTGCCGGATGAGCCCTTAATGGCAAACATGGAGGGCACTTTGAAGACACCGGTATCCTCGCAGACCGGGCAGGCAATCATGCCTTGTTTTTTCTGCCGGTCGAAAGACTGACTGTCCTCGAACCACCCTTCAAACTGGTGACCGTTGCTGCATTGTAGGTCGTACGCGATCATAAAGCCTTCACCTGCCTGTTTCTGTTGAACTTTTTGGATTAGCACAGGGCTTGCGGTTTGAAAAGAAATTATTGACAGATGCTTGTTTTTCAACTCAAAATAGGTCCGTTTTTTCCAGTGTCTGAAACAACCCCAATAAAATGGAGTGTGAATTGGTTATGAAAAGCCTGAAAGTAGGGTTCTGGATGGTACTAGTTGGCATTTTAATCCTGCCGGCCGCAAGTGTCGCGGAAACCGTTTACGTGTCCGAAGACTTCGAGATTACCATGCGCACCGGACCCGGCTCCGACCGTAAAATCATTTCACTGGTCCAGAGCGGCAGAGCGCTCAATATCCTGGATAAAGGTGAAGAGTGGTCTAAGGTACGCGACCCCAACGGCAAGGAAGGCTGGGTGCTCAACCGCTATATCACCCCCAGCCAGCCCTGTGCCATGGTGCTGGGCCGTGTCAGGCAGGACTTCGACGTGCTGACCGCCAAGTACGAGGACCTGAAGGGCAATTTCGACCAACTCAATTCGCAGAAAAAAGCCACCGATGCCGATCTTTCCCAGAACCAAAAGGACCGCGACGAACTCAGCACCGCTTACGAGACCCTGAAGAAGGACTCCGCTGATTTCCTGAAGCTCAAGCAGCGCCACAAACAGGTGACCGCCGATCTGGAAGCGGAGAAAACCCTTGCGGCCAAACTGGATGAAGAAAACATGCAGTTGAAGCGCAGCCGCATTATCCAATGGGTGCTCACCGGCGGCGGCATCATGCTGCTGGGATTTTTCATCGGCCTCTTCAGCTCCAGCCGGCGCAAGTCCCGCTCTTCCCTGTATTAATGGATATACAAACTGATTTTCTCATCATCGGCAGCGGCATCGCCGGGTTGATGGTCGCTCTCAAGGTGGCCGACAGCGGAACCGTGGCCATCGTCACCAAAAAGCAGGCGATGGACAGCAACACCAACCTCGCCCAGGGGGGTATCGCCTCCGTATTCGACCCACAGGATTCCTTTGACCTGCACATCCAGGATACGCTGGATGCCGGCGACGGCCTGTGCAATCCGGACGTGGTCCGACAGGTGGTGGTCGGCGGTCCCGAACGCATCCGGGAATTGATGGAGATCGGCGTCGGTTTCAACACGGAAGGCGACAGTCCGGGGGAAAACCGCAGCGAGCCGTTTGATCTGGGCCGGGAGGGCGGTCACTCGCGCAACCGCATCGTCCACGCCCACGATATGACCGGCCGTGAAGTCGAGCAGGTGCTCCTGGAGCGGGCCCGCCAAAACCGGAATATCCGCTTTTACGAAAACCACATGGCCATCGACCTGATCACCTTCTCCACCCGCATCAAACGCGGTCTGGTCACCACCACCCACGAGGATTACTGCTGCGGCGCCTATGTACTGGACCGCGAATCGCACCAGGTCCTGACCGTCGGCGCCGGCATCACCCTGCTGGCCACCGGCGGTGCCGGCAAGGTGTATCTGTATACCAGCAACCCGGACATCGCCACCGGCGACGGCATTGCCATGGGATACCGGGCGGGTGCCACCGTGGCCAACCTGGAGTTCGTCCAGTTCCACCCCACCTGCCTGTATCATCCGGCCGCCAAGAATTTTCTTATCTCGGAAGCGGTGCGCGGTGAAGGGGGGCGCCTCATGGATGCCGGCGGAAATTCCTTCATGGAACGCTACGACCCCAAAAAAGACCTGGCCTGCCGCGATGTGGTGGCCCGTGCCATCGACACGGAACTCAAACGCACCGGCCATGACAGCGTATTTCTGGATATTTCCCACCGTCCCGCAGGGTTCGTCACGGGCCGCTTTCCCAACTTGGTTGAAAAATGCCTCGCTTTCGGCATCGACATGACCAAAGCGCCGATCCCCGTCGTGCCGGCCGCCCATTACATGTGCGGCGGTGTGGTTACAGACATGTTCGGCCGTACAGACATCAACCGCCTCTATGCCGTGGGCGAAACCGCCTGCACCGGACTTCACGGCGCCAACCGGCTGGCCAGCAACTCCCTGCTGGAGGCCCTGATCTACGCAGATGCCGCCGCCCGCCAGACGATAAGGGACCTCGGCGGAAACGACAGGGGGACCTTCCCGGACATCCCGGACTGGGACGACGTGGGCACCACCGACAGTGACGAGCAGATCATGGTCGCCCACAACTGGGACGAAATCCGTCGACTCATGTGGAACTATGTGGGCATCGTTCGCTCGGACAAGCGCCTGGCCCGCGCCCAGCGACGCATCGACACCATCCAGAAAGAAATCAGCGAGTACTACTGGAATTTTAAGGTCTCACCGGACCTCATCGAGCTTCGCAACATCGCCACCGTGGCCGAGCTGATCATCAAATGCGCCGCCCACCGTAAAGAGAGCCGCGGCCTGCACTACAACATCGGCTACCCCAAAAGAGACGACCACCGCTGGAAGAAAGACACGGTGATCCGCCGGCAGATTGTGGGGTAGGCCCACCGGCTGGTTGCAATCAAGCGGGTGAACCGGTCCGCAGCCGTATTTATATCCAGGCCGTCGTCACCTCACCGCCTTGACCTTGTGCGTTCCTTTGAAAAAGCTACTGCAGGGGCGCGTTTACCTTTCAGATCCCAGCGCATTACCGTATTGCTGCAACATCCCTACTTTAAGACATGGCCTTCTGCACGAAGGGTATCCAGGGGACTGGCCACCGCTGCCAAGTTTTTCTGCATGACATGGGTGTAGATCTCAGTGGTTTTCACATCCGCATGGCCCATCAGTTCCTGGACGATCCGGATATTGACGCCATTTTCGAGCAGGTGGGTGGCGTATCCCGGTTACTGCATCAAGCGGAGAAGTGAATGGTCAAGGCATTTTGATGCGAAGCTGTAGTTACAATTACCGCGAGTATCGAATAACGCAGGCCATGCGCCTCTCCGTTTGACCCAACGGGTGAAATCACTTGAGTAAATTGATGCAAAATAAAATTTTAATATCTACAACCGGATTATCGAGCATCGATTTTGAAACCAAAGGATGCTCGCTATTCTGCATGTTCTCACTAAAATGATTTCATGCAGCAGCCGGGATAGGTGGGATGAAAGGTATGACTGGTGACCCGTTTGGCCAACCCGGCGTGGAGTGCCGCCACCCGAACGGCTTTCTGCAACCCGGAGGCGAGAACATGGTGGCGGCGCTCACGGCCGCTGCGCGGATCGACGCTGCGCTTCTTGGCCGGGAAAAGTTACTGCCAACCCAGGTCGCGGGCACCGGGACCCATCTTTCTGGCAAACCCTTCCGGCAACCAGGCCTCGCCGAATCCTTCGGCAAGGTCCGCAGTGTGAATGTGCCGCACGGTCTCCAGTTGGGTGTTCAGTTTTTCAGCAAGGGTCTTCGGCAGGGGCACCCCGCGGTCCTTGCCGCCTTTTCCGAGCCTCACGTAAATCATGCCGCACTCAATGTCGATGCTGTTGACCCGTAGGCGGCCGCACTCCATCAGTCGAAGACCGGTGCCATACAGTAGTTCAGACATCAACAGATGCGGGCCCTGCATCTGGTTGAGCACCACTCTGGTTTCATCGGCGGACATGACCACCGGCAACCGCGGGCGACGCTTGGCCCTTAGCGGGGCGATCTGGTCGTTGATTTCAATATGGAGAACGTGTTTATACAAAAAGATAATAGCATTGAGTGCCTGGCGCTGGGTCGCCGCCGAAACCTTTTTGGTGGTTGCCAGATAACTGAGAAAGGTTTCAACTTCCTTTGCACCCAACTTTCCGGGATGGCGATGAACGCCGAAGTACCGGATATATCTTAGAATCCATTTACAATAGGTCTTTTCCGTGTTAAATGCATAGTGATGATATCGCAGGACCTGGCGTACTTGATCCATTAACTTCAGGTCGCGATTCGGGGTGAATTTCGGTTTGGTTTCCATTCTATAACGGTGATACGTGGAAAATTTTCCATGTATTGCCACTGTTCGGTATAGAAAAGATGATCAATCTAACACACATCGAAAAACAGAAACTTGAACGTGAATTGGGGATGAGTAGCGGTTATGTGCTATGCTTTTCGAATCGGACTTTCGAGGAGTTCTTTCGCGAAGTGGTCGGTATTGAGATTTATGAATCACGTTTCGATTATGGCTCAGGCTCCAAAGCAAATCGAATGAGGGCATTCTGGAACAAGGCAACGGATGATCAACTCCGCCTCCTTTTCAATGGGCTTCTTGAGGGATGGGAGATTTACTCTGAAGAGTCGATTTCACAGTCTGCGCGTGAATTATTGGTTAGTACCTGAATTTTGCACGCATACAGCCGCTATGGGCCTCACCCATTAAATTATCATTTTCTTGACAGATTTCTTTGAAGGATGCTTTTACTAATCTGTCGTGCAAACGGAAGTAAAAATGGCTGGCCCATCTCGCGCTATATGTTTTAAATTCATTGAAATCCATCCATGCAAAAAATTTTGTGCATCTACGATCTTTAGATAATTTATGCTAAAATTACTCAAGCCATCCATGGTCTGGGCTGTGCTCGTTTCATATCCAGATATTTCAGGAAAGCAAACAATCCCAGTGTCCGGCTGTCATGAACCGAATAGCGAACCTTGTCTCGATTGGAAGCAGTGACCACCTTTGCCGAAATCATCAGCAGACGGAGTCGAGCTATTCTTACGGTATTGGTCCTGATGCCTGTCAAAGCCTGCTCATCGCGGACCGTTTCCGTTGACCGGGCACTGCGTTCGGCAAGGATCTTCATATAGCGCCAGATGTTATAGGCCAGCATGACGATCTGAAAATAAGCGTAGTTGCTTTTGAACCGAGAGGATGGAATCGCATCCAGGCCTTCCCGCTTGGATTCTCCGACCAGATTTTCGACATCGGCCCGTTTATCATATTCCCGGATTACTTTATGGGCCTTGCGTTGCAGGCTGGTACAAAAGATCCGATATTTGTAGCGGTCATCTTCGAACAGCACCAGTTGAACACCGCGGTCTGATGAAACGGTGGATTCTATGGGAATCCGCATGGCCACGAATCGGCAGGGTACTTTCCAGCCATGCGGTTGATACACACAACTGTTGTACTGATAAGGTTGGCGCTTTTTCGGCTGATACCAACCGGCAGGATCAAATACGGGATTGCACCGCTTGTTGGCGATGATGAAATCCAGTTTGGCGTGGATGCACGCCTGAACGCTTTCCCAGCTTTGAAATTCGCCGTCAGCACGAATCAATACCTGTTGAACGCAATCCGGCAGGCATCCCTTGATCCTTTTGATCAACGCGGCGTTTCCTTGCCGGTAATCGTTTCACCCTTGCGTAGGCCGCCTACAAGATACTCACGGCTTTGTTGGATGAAGCCCAACACCGGCCGGTAGCCTTTCTTTCCACGGTTTTTGGTGTTGTGGCCCTTGCGTCCGCCTTGCTGGTTGCCGAACAATGTCTCCACGGTCGTATCGATATCCACACAAACACGATGATAGTTCAAGTCGCACAATTGCCAGGTACGCTGGCGCAGTAGAGCCATCAACTTGACCAATGCATTGGCCTGGTTGAGCCCCAGGCTGTTGACATAGCGCCAGAACGTGGACGCAACTGGCAGGCGACGCAACTGGAAAAAGCCGCACAACATGGCATCGAGCCGCAGATAGCTGAAGTGCCAAATCCGGTTGAAGCCGATGAACAGTAGCATTAAAAGTCCCACGACCATCTTATAGTGACCCAGCTT